>DAIDGR010000029.1 GCA_027452265.1 Caulobacteraceae bacterium | reverse complement strand
GAATCTTTCGATGACGCGGCGCGGGCGACCGCGCGCGGCGGCGCCTACCGGCGTCGGCAAGGGGGGCAAGCGCCCCGCGTGTCCGGGCGCTCGGCGAGCTGGAGGATCAATCGCTCGACAGCAGGGGCGACCGTCACGGTCACTCTCACGCGGCTGGCGCGCCATACACCCCACCCGCGATTGGGCAAGGCGAGGCTCTCCTCGCCGTATCCGGGGGGAAAGTCAATGTCTGGACCGGATTGGGGCGGGGGCGGGGGGCGAGCGGTGGGAGGCCCCATCGATTTGCCGCGTCCTCGGCCCATCCCCGAGGCATGATGCCAGCGACAGGCGCCCGGGGTGGCCATATAATTCGTCGAAATCGGTGAGTTAGTTGGGAGATTCGCCGATAATTCGTCTGTTATGACGACTTAATGTGATATTAATAAATCGCCACACTTGACGACTTACTGGCGCAAACCCAATTTATCTCGTCTAAGGTAGCGAATTATGAAGATCGACAACCTCCTGACTGACGAGGCCGTCCTGGCCGAGCTTGGCCGACGGTTTGCCGAGGCCCGCCTGGCGGCCAATCTCACTCAGGCCGATCTGGCGAACGCCGCAGGGGTGTCCAAGCGGACCGTGGAGCGTCTGGAGGCGGGCGATGGCGCGCAGCTTGTCGCCGTCATCCGCTATCTGCGCGCCCTGAAGGGATCGGATGGCCTGGACCGGCTCGTGCCTGAGAGTCCGCGCAATCCCCTCGATCTCCTGGACCATCGCGCCAAAGGCGCGCGCGTCCGGGCACGGCCCAACCGCTCCGCAGCCGCCCCATCATCCTGGACCTGGGGTGACGAGACATGACCACCGTCGCGGAGGTGCGGTTGTGGGGCCGGCGGATCGGCGCGGTGTCCCTAGAGGACGAATCGGACGTCGCGGCCTTTGCCTATGATCCCACCTTCGCGGGGAGCGGCATCCAGGTCGCGCCGCTGATGATGCCCTTGGGAACACAGGTCTTCAGCTTCCCGGACCTCAGCCGTCGCAGCTTCCATGGCTTGCCTGGCCTGTTGGCCGACTCCCTCCCGGACACGTACGGCAACACCCTGATCGACGCCTGGTTGGCCACCCAGGGACGCACGCCCGAGAGCTTCAACGCCGTCGAGCGCCTTTGCTACACCGGCGCCCGGGGCATGGGCGCGCTTGAATTCGCCCCGGCGCGGGGCCCCCGCAGCCGCGCGGCTTCGAACGTCGACATCGGCGCCCTGGTCGATTTGGCGTCCGAGGTGCTCAGTCACCGCAATAACCTGCAGGCATCGTTCGCCGACCGCCACAAGGCCGACGCGCTTCGCGAGATCCTGCGCGTTGGCGCCTCCGCCGGCGGCGCGCGCGCCAAGGCCGTCATCGCCTGGAACGAGGCGACCAACGAGGTCCGCTCCGGCCAGGTCGAAGCCGGGCAGGGGTTCGGCGACTGGCTGCTCAAGTTCGACGGTGTGAGCCACAACAAGGATAAGGAACTCGATGACTCCTTCGGGTACGGCGTCGTGGAGTACGCCTATGCCCAGATGGCCGCCGCCGCTGGAATTGAGGTGAGCGAATGCCGGCTGCTCGAAGAGAACGGCCGACGTCACTTCATGACGCGGCGCTTCGATCGCACGGCCACGGGGGGCAAGCTGCATATGCAGTCCCTGGCCGCGATCGCCCACTTCGATTTCAATGAGCCCTCGGCCCATTCCTACGAACAGGCCCTGTTCGTCATGCGCCGGATGGACCTGCCGATGTCGGCGCTGGAAGAGCAGTTCCGGCGCATGGTGTTCAATGTCGTGGCGCGGAACCAGGACGACCACGTCAAGAACATCGCCTTCCTCATGAACCGCACCGGCGCCTGGCGCTTAGCGCCCGCCTTCGACATCACCTGGGCCTACAATCCGGGCGGCCTTTGGACCGGGCAGCACCAGATGTCGGTGAATGGCAAGCGTGACGGTTTCACCCTGTCGGACTTCGAAGCCTGCGCCGCTGCGGCCGCGCTCGGACGCGGCCGGTCCAGGACGATCGTCGCCGAGGTGCGCGAAGCCGTGGCCCAGTGGCCGCGTTTCGCCGACGCCGCAGGGGTCGGCGCCGAATGGCGACGCGCGATCGATCCCAGTTTGCGCCTCGACCTGCCGGCCTGACCTCGGGAAACGTCCTTTCCGCCATGCTTCGGCGTCGCGACGAGGGTCTCGCCTTCCTCGCCTCTCAGCGGATCACGGCTCGTCATAGACGTGGTGGCCCGGACGGCCTTCGACGACGCGTTTCAGGGCCTCGGCGCGGGGGGTGCGCAGGGGAATGCACACCGACTCCTGCGCGAACGGGGCCAGGTGATCGGGCGTGACGCCGAGGGTCTTGGCGTCGCTGAGCGAGGTCGTGACCACCGTCTCCATCAAGAATCGCGCCATGCGCGCGTTTTCGAGGGCGTCGCGCAACCGCGCATCCGAGACCGGCGTCGTCGCCGGCCGGGATTCCAGGGTTCTCAGCTCCGACCACGCCGTCTGCTCGTCGCGCTCGTCGGCGGTGTACTGGTCGAACCCGGCATAGAGGCTGGCGTAGCGCGCCTGTTCGGCGGGGGGCATCAGGCTCACAATGCCCGCCTGCACCGCGGACTTGTAGCGTCCGTCGGAGGTGAACCAGATCAGGGGATGGCCGATATAGAGGGGGCCTGTGGCGGGATGTCCGGCCTGCGCCTGGTCGATCAGGCCCGCCACCTCATCCAGCCGCTGGGTGACGCAGGCCTCGATCGCCGCGCGTCGCTGCATCAGGCCCAGATTATAGGCGATCTCGGCGTGGATCGCGGTTCGCGCCTCGGCCACGTGGCGGTGATCGCGCCAGGTCTCAAGCGCCTGCTCCAGTGCCAGGGCGATGAGAATGCCCACCACGACGACGCTGATCTCCGAGAGAAACTCGCGCAGGCTGTGCGTCGGCTTGGGTTTGTGAACGTGCATGCGGCCCCCCGTCTCTGCCTTTGGCGGGATAGAGTCTCAACGAGATCAGTCAACCGCGCGGGCGCGGCAACCTGGGCGCGCGGGCGCGGCGACAAGGGCGTGGCGTCGGGGCATGCGCAATCCTGACCGAAATAGGGTATGGGCCTGATCGTCTCCGCCCGCACCTCCTGGCCCCGTCCTCCAACCCCCCGTCCTCCAACCCGATGACCCTCTCGCACCGCTTTTGCGTCGCCCCGATGATGGACTGGACAAATAGTTATTAAAAACCCGATCATTATACGAGGAATAGTGCGAGATTCGCTCACTCAGTGTTCTGGTTCTCTTTCGTTTTCGTTCCTGCGCCATCCTACGAAATTGCCTCCCGTTCTGAACCGGAGTGGGGTCCCTGATAGCATTTCCTCATACGCGGCCGAGGCGTTTGTCCGCGGGTCAGTGCGTGTGCGGCGGAGAAGGGCTCGTAACCGACGTACGGAAGGTCAGCTATCGGGCACGAGGTAGAGCCTCGCCAGCCGCCGTCGGCGGAGGCGGACGCGACAACTTCTGACGGCAACTGCGACGCGCCCTAGTTGCCCGAATCCCAGTCAGCGTTACACACCGATCAGGACACCGCTCCTTGGGGCCGGGTACGCGACCACGTGCACGACGTCGCCCACAATCTAACGACACGACTCCTGCGTTCATGCATGGTAGCGTCCCCCTCTGCTGCCTAGTCGGCGGCGGGCGTGGGGGCAAATCGGCGGCCGGACGTTTACTTGGACACTTACCTGAACATCGCTGAAGCCGTGTTGCGTGGCGTGCGGAGGCCGCTGACGGCCAAGGAGATTCTTGACACCGCTTACGCCTCCGACCTCGTGCCGTCGCAGCTGCACGGCAGGACGCAGCACAAGACCATGGGTGCGCGGCTCAGCGAAGATATCCTGCTTCTGCGCGAACGGAGCGCATTCTTTCGTACCGAACCGGGCCGCTTCTTCCTGCGGGAATATCTGACTGACGCGTCGATTCCCGAGAAGCACCGCATCCCAATGATCGCCCGACGCCGGGCGCGCGAGTTGCATAGAGGCAGGGCGCTGGCGTTATCAAGGCATGCCCTCAGCAAGCTGAACGGGTCGGCGCTGGCGCGCGATGAGGTCATGTCGCTGCTCCAGTCCGGTGGCCTTCACTACACCCCTGACGTGCACCATCGAGGGCTTGACGACATCGTTCTATGGTCATTTGTAGTCGTAACGCGCGACGAGTGTGTTTTGACCTACCGCCATGGTAGATATCGAGAGGGGCGTGACGCGTTTCTTCGGCGACGGTCGATAGGCTTCTTCACGCCGGTCGTGGATCAGGATTGGAACTTATTCGATAAGGAGGACCACGGCGTCATCTCTAGTGGCCTGAAGGCCATAATGGTTGATCTCGACGTCCCGGCCGAAGCGGTGTTCGGAAGGGATAAAGAGGACCTGGCCCGCCTTAACCGCTTCCTCCTTTACAATGAGAACGGGCAGCCGAAGGATTTGCTCGCCGTCATCCGGTTCGAATGTCCGCGATGGTTCGACCCGGCGAAGCGCAGACTTGCGATCAACGATCTCAGTTGGATGAGCCTAAGAAGCCAGATCAATCACCTTGAAGACTTCGATCCCTGGTCTCAATCGGTTCTGCAAATAGTGCAGACGGATGCCGTCGCGATCTGAGGGCGCGCCATGCGCCCACCGGTGATGGGGCTCATTTCAGAGCAGGAAGCGTCCTACATCGACCTGCTCTTCCGGCACTCTGACCCGAGGGGCAAGGAGCACGGCCTTGAGCGGCTTTGCACTCTCTATCGGCGCGGTTACCGACTCAGGAACCCGCACGCCACGCAGCAGATCCTCATTGCGCTGCTCTACAGCGACGATGCCAACGTCAGACGATGGGCACTGAATGCGATCGCCCTGCTTGGCAATCGGCGTGACCACCTCCAAGCGACGCTTCAGGCGATTGAGCGCGATCGCGGCAACGAAGACATTCTAGGGGCCGGCGTCGCCGCACTGGTAGCGCTTACCCAACCGGACGATCTGGTCAAGCTTTTCGGAGGGATCGGCGTAGCGTTTGAGGGGCCAGCACTTCTCGCCGCTGCTCAGCAGACCGACGCCTACAAGGCGCAGCTCGCGGCCAACAGGATCAAGGTCGATACCGCCAGCGACGCCGAGTTGCGGCTGGCCGTCGTGCTGATCGGTCTCGACAAGGCGCCTGAGCACTTGTTCCACCTGTCGCATGAGAACCGGGAGGTGATCGGTTCCATCAACCGCCACCATGACCCCAGCGTTGCCCAGTACTCTGTCTGGGCGATCTGCGAGAACGCCGGCTTCGGCCTTGCGGATTTAGGTGTGCCGCTCGCAGACATTGAGGATCTTCCCGACAACGTCCGCGGCTACGTCCTCCGCTTGATCACCGCCGACGCCGAGACCGCCAAGAATAATAGGGAATATCTCGTCGTCGGCTCTCAAGACCAGTCAGAGAAGGCCCGCCTTGGGCTCGCGGCAGGCTTAAAGCCAGTCTACTTCGATGGTCTGGAGGAACTAACAATCGACTGGCTCGGCGATGAGCAATCGCAGGTCGTAAAAGATCATCTGCTCGACCACATGGCTGCGCACGCCGAACGTAGTGCAGCCTACCGTGAGGTGGTAGTTACAACGTATAGCCTCGCGGGGCACGGCTCGCTGGTACGCGCCCGCCTGGAAGCGGCGGCGGCGAAGACACCACTTTACGGCGAACTGCGCCGGATTGCGATCGACGGCGAGAGTGGCAGTCTGTTTGGGAAGGAGGAGCGCATGGGCTCTAAGATGGTGTTCAACGCGCCCGTCAACATCGGCGCTGTAACGGGCGACCACGCCAAGATCGAGAACGCGATTGGGGCCGTCCAGAACAATGCGCAGGGCGCGGAAGAAGTCCTCGCCAACCTGGCCGCGCTGCTGTCGAGGTCGATCGGGGCTGGCGAGGAACTCACCTACGGCAAGGACTTGGTAGCCGCAGCCCAGAAAGAGCCGTCGAAGAACGTACTGGAAAAGGTGGTCACCTGGATGAAAGCGATCAAGGAAGGGGGAGCCTACGCGCTCGCCGCAGACCACGAATTTCACGAAATCTACAACAAGCTGCACGCGATCCTACCGCACCTACTCTCCTGACAACAGGTAGCCGCTTCCTTGGAGTGGCCGGGTGCCTTGTCCACCTCCTTCATGTCCGCGACGTGCAGCGCGAACAGCTCGCCGAAGCTGGCAACGCCGCGGGCGCGAGCCGAGGTCGGCGTCTCGCCGTGGTCGATGCGGCTCTCGATGTCCGTGGCCCATCGGCGCGCGTCCTCGCGCCGATGGAAAGTCTCGCTTACATAACGGCCCTAGTGGCGCACCTGGACGCGCCAGGCGCCGGACGGGGGCTTGCTGAAGGAGGCCAATTTCGTATGCGCTCCGTGTGCACTGAGGGCGTCGAAACGTGGCGTAAAGGGTCGTGCGATAGCGTAGAAAAGTGCACACGAAACGCCGCATGCGCACCGTTTTCTAAGGAAAAAATATGTGAATCGTCAAGCACATAGATTGTGCCTCGCCCCGATGATGGACTGGACCGACCGGCATTGCCGGGCGTTCCATCGCGCGCTCTCGACCCGGGCGCGGCTCTATACCGAGATGGTGACCGCCCAGGCGGTGATGTACGGGGATCATGAGCGGCTGCTGGGGTTCGACGCGCGGGAGCATCCGGTGGCGTTGCAGCTCGGCGGGTCCGATCCGGAGCTGCTGGCCCGGGCCAGCGCGATCGGCGCGGCGTTTGGCTATGACGAGATCAACCTCAATGTCGGCTGCCCCTCCGACCGGGTGCAGAGCGGCCGGTTCGGGGCCTGCCTGATGCGCGAGCCCGCCCTGGTGGCCGCCTGCGTGGCGGCCATGGGTGAGGCGGTTCGGGGCGAAGCGGTCCGGGCGGCGGGTTCGGCCGCGCCGGTGACGGTCAAGTGCCGCCTGGGGGTCGATGATCAGGAGCCGCGCGAGAGCCTCTTTTCCCTGGTGGACGCCTGCGCCGCCGCCGGGGTGACCACCTTCATCGTCCATGCGCGCAAGGCCTGGCTGGAGGGCCTCTCGCCCAAGGAAAACCGCGACATCCCGCCTCTCGACTACGATCTCGTGCGCCGGCTCAAGCGCGAGCGGCCGCATCTCACCATCATCATCAATGGCGGGATCGCCTCGCTGGATACGGCGCAGGACCTGCTGGCCGATCTCGACGGGGTGATGCTGGGCCGCGCGGCCTATCACGACCCCGCCCTTCTGGGAGAGGTGGACCGGCGCCTGTTCGACGCGTCGGCGGGTCTGGTGAGCCCGGTCGAGGCCGTGGCTCGCTATCGCCCCTACATGGCCGCGGCCCTGGAGCGCGGGGTGCGGCTGGCGGCCATGACGCGGCACATGCTGGGCCTGTTCCAGGGCCGGCCGGGGGCGCGGGCCTGGCGTCGCATCCTGACCGTGGAGGCGGGGGCGCCGGGCGCGGGGCTGGAGGTCCTCGACCGGGCCCTGGAGGCGGTCGCCTCTCCGCGGATTCTGGCGGCGGCCTGAGACGCGCCGAGAGCGCCGTCCGACCAGGCGGGAACTGTCTGGGCGGTCAGACGGCGCGAAAAATCCTTGAGCCGAGAGCGGGAGGGGATCGCCATCGCGATTCATTCCATGCAGACGCTCGGCCGTCAGAAGGTCTTCTGAAACGCCAGATAGTAGGTGAACGGATCGTTCACGCGCGCCGCGTCGACGGCGTAGAGCAGCCCGCCCCGCCCGGCCGAGAACAGCAGATGATAGTGTTCGGTGAAGTCGTACTGGCCGCCCAGATTGAAGCCTGTGACGCCTGACCGTCCCACCTGGGCCGAGGTGGTGTGGAAGACCTCGCCGCCGAGGGCGAGCTTGCGCGTCACCTGCCGCTGCAACAGCCAGCCGGAATACCAGTAGTTGCGGTTCCCAAGGCCCGGATTGATCCAGTATCCGCCCCCGCCATAGGTCGTCCACGGACCGAAATCCTTCTGCAGCCAAAGCGGCAGAAAGGCCTGAACCTGGCCGGCGCCCAGGCCGTGGCTCGCCGCGCCCGTGGGAACCTCCAGCAGGGGAAAGACGCCCACCTGTGGGAACCAGTCGCTCTCCTTGGGGGTGATGAACCGGTACTTGAAGCCGAGCTCCGTATCGCCAAGGCCGAACTGGCGGGGGGCGCCCTGCGGCAGGTCGTAGGCCAGGTTGGCGATGAGGTGGAGCTGCAGGTTCGGCGCGGCGCCGTAATTGACCTCCAGCGAGGGGCCGACCCCCGTGCCGTCGTGCGCGTCGAAGGCGCCGGCGGAGAAGGCGTAGACCTCCCAATGGCCCAGATCCACGGGCTCTGGATCGTCGGTGATGAAGGGCGGGCCGGCCAGGGCGAGGCGCGCGCCCACGAGCCCGAAAGCCAGGGCCATGGCCAGGCGGATCAGGATCCGGCGCGCGGCCTGGGACACCCTGTTGCGGCTCCACATCTAGCCGCGGAGGAGGCCCAGCTTCGCCGGGTCGATCCGGCCGCGGCGGGACGGGAGCGCGGCCATCAGGCTCGCGCGCTCGGCGTCGGAGAAGCGGGCCCAGCCGGCGATCTCCTTGAGCGAGCGGAAGCAGCCGAGGCAAAGCCCGCTCTCGCCGTCGATGGCGCAGACCTGCACGCAGGGCGTGGCGATGGCGCGGGGCGGAGCGGGGCGGGCGTCCATGGCCCCTTTTCGCCCGGAGCCGCGATCCCGGCAAGAACCGACGACCAGAGGCGTCCTGTCCCGTGGGCGGCGCGCCATGCTTTTGCCCGACTCGCCATTACTTCGCCGTAAAGATTACAACTTGTTCATTTATGAATATATCGCGACGGAATCCTGTCCAAGATTTAATTGGTCAACGCAATCCCGCCCGAACTACATGCATTCATCGCATCACGTTCCTTAGGGAGAGACACATGACCCTCACCAAGACCGCCATCGCCGGCGCCCTCAGCGCCTTCACCGCCCTGGCCGCCGCGGGCGTCGCCCTGGCCAGCCCCGCCCATCTGACCGATGGACAGTATATCGAGGCCGAGCGTTGCCAGGCCCTGATGAGCTCCTCCACCCTGGGCAAGGTCGACGCCACGGCCATCGACAAGGTGGTCCGGGCCGAGGGCGCCGGCCGAATCGACGAGGCCTATCAGATGGGCCAGCAGGCCCATCGCGACGCCGCGCGCGAGGCGAGCACGGCGGGCCCCTATGCCCGAAGCCAGCTGATCGCCGAACGTGACGGGGTGTGCCGGACCCTGGCGGGCGAACAGGCTCTGGCTTCGGGTTCGGCGGCGGGCGGCCGGGGCGACTGATCTCCTTCGCTCCAATCGACCGCTCACCCCCGGGAGCCTCCTCGTGCGTCCTCCGCGCACGGGGAGGTTTTCGTATGGGCGGAGCCGCGGCGTGATCGCGCATGGGCCGCGCTGTCCCCTTGGAAATCCCCGCCCCTTGGGCCTATGAAGATGGCGCTCGCGGCGCGACGCGTCTGATCGATGCGGCCGGCGCCCGCCCCTTCCGCTCACGAGGACCCGATGGATCTCGATTTCGCTCCCGAAGACGAAGCCTTCCGCCAGGAGGTCCGCGCCTTCATCGCTGAAAATTACCCCAAGGCCCTGCGCGAGAAGCAGGATCGCGGCGAGGAACTGGGCAAGGAGGACTATTTCTCCTGGCATCGCATCCTGGCCAAGAAGGGCTGGGCGACCCCGTCCTGGCCCAAGGAATGGGGCGGAACGGACTGGACCCCGACCCAGCGCTACATCTGGTCGGAGGAGAACGCCCGGGCCGACACCCTGGCCATCCTGCCGTTTGGCGTCTCCATGCTCGCCCCGGTCCTGTGGACCTTCGGCACGGAAGAGCAGAAGGCCCGCTTCCTCCCCGGCATCCGCGAGGGTCAGGTCTGGTGGTGCCAGGGCTATTCCGAGCCGGGCGCCGGCTCCGACCTCGCCTCCCTCAAGACCCGCGCCGAGCGCATCAAGGGCGATGACGGCAAGGAGTATTACCTCGTCAACGGCCAGAAGACCTGGACGACGCTTGGCCAGTTCGCCGACTGGGGCTTCTTCCTGGTCCGCACCGACCCCGACGCCAAGCCGCAGGCCGGGATCAGCTTCCTGCTGATCGACATGAAGACGCCCGGCATCACCGTGCGCCCGATCATCACGCTCGAAGGCGGGCACGAGGTCAACGACGTGTTCCTCGACAATGTGAAGGTGCCGGTGGAGAACCGCGTCTTCCACGAGAACCAGGGCTGGACCTGCGCCAAGGCCCTGCTGGCCCACGAGCGCTCCGGCATCGCCGGGGTGGCGCGCTCCAAGCGCAATCTGGAGCGTCTGCGGCAGGTGGCCCGGACCGAGCCGGCCGATGACGGCGGCGTGCTGCTGGCCGACCCCTTCTTCAAGCGCAAGGTGGCCGAGCTGGAGATCGACCTCACCGCCCTGGAGTTCACCGAGCTGCGCACCCTGGCGGGCGAGAGCTCCGGCAAGGGTCCGGGACCGGAATCCTCGATCCTCAAGATCAAGGGGACCGAGATCCAGCAGCGGCTGACCGAGCTCGCCCTGGAGGCCGCCGGCCACTATGGCGCGCCCTATCTTCGCGGCCTGGGGCACAATCTGGGCGCGGTCGGGCCGGACGAGGCGCACGGGGTGGCGGGGGCCTATTTCAATACCCGCAAGACCTCGATCTATGGCGGCTCGAACGAGATCCAGCGCAACATCATCGCCAAGATGGTGCTGGGTCTTTAAGGCGCCCGCCCTCCCGCCCTCCTAATTCGCTTCACGACCCTTTCGACAAAGACGGACGCACATGGATCTCAGCTTCACCGAGGAACAGACCCTGCTGCGCGACAGCGTGGCGGCCTATCTGGGCGACGCCTACGGCTTCGACGCGCGGCGCGCGGCCATCGCCTCGCCGGCGGGCTGGCGGCCCAAGGTGTGGAGCGCCTTCGCCGAGGAGCTGGGCATTCTGGGCGCCTCGTTCCCCGAGGAGCTGGGCGGGCTGGGCGGCGGCCCGATCGAGACCATGGTGGTGATGGAGGAGTTCGGGCGCGCCCTGGTGGTCGAGCCCTATCTGGGCACGGTGGTGATCGGCGGCGGCTTCCTCAAGCGCGCCGGAACGGACAAGGCCAAGGCCCTGATCGAGGACCTGATCGCCGGCAAGGCCGTCTTCGCCTTCGCCCAGGCCGAGTCTCAGGCGCGCTATCGTCTGTCCAATATCGCCACCAAGGCGGTGAAGACCGGCGCGGGCTATGAGATTTCCGGCCAGAAGGCGGTGGTCATCGGCGCGCCCTGGGCCACCCACCTGATCGTGACGGCCCGCACCGCCGGCGGCCAGAGCGAAGAGAAGGGCGTCAGCGTCTTTCTCGTGGACAAGACCGCCAAGGGCGTCACCTGCCGCGACTATCCCACCGTGGATGGCCGCCGCGCCTCGGAGATCACCTTCGAGAAGGTGGTCGTGGGGCCCGAGGCCCTGATCGGCCCCCTCGACGGCGCCTACCCGCTGATCGAAACCGTGGTGGACGAGGCCATCGCCGCCACCTGCGCCGAGGCCTGCGGCGTGCTGCGCAAGCTGCATGAAGGCACGTTGGAATACACCCGCGGCCGCAAACAGTTCGGCCAGCCGATCTCGGCCTTCCAGGTGCTGCAGCACCGCATGGTCGACATGTTCATCCAGGTCGAGCAGTCGGTCTCGATGAGCGTCATGGCGCACATCGCGCTGGGCGGCGACGCCGAGGCCCGCGCCAAGGGCGTCTCCGCGGCCAAGGTGCAGATCGGCCGGGCCTGCAAGTTCGTCGGCCAGAACGCCATCCAGCTGCATGGCGGCATGGGCATGACCGACGAAATGGCGATCGGCCACTATTTCAAGCGCGCCACCATGATCGAGGGTGAGTTCGGCAATACCGACCACCACCTCGCCCGCTATGAGCGCCTGTCGCTCGACCAGGCGGCCTGAGACGATCGGGGCTTCGCCCGGGCGCCGAGCGGTCGCGTGGACCTGATCTCCGCCGCCTCGCCGAATTTCAATGCGCGCAAGGCGCCGCCGGACATGGTGGTGCTGCACTATACCGGCATGGAGACGGGCGAGGCGGCCCTGGCGCGCCTGCGCGATCCGGCGGCCGAGGTCTCGGCCCATTATCTGATCGAGGAGGATGGCCGCGTCTTTTCCCTGGTGGACGAGGCGCGCCGGGCCTGGCACGCGGGGGTCTCGTTCTGGGCCGGGGCGCGGGACATCAACAGCGCCTCGATCGGGGTGGAGATCGTCAATCCCGGCCATGACTTCGGCTATCGCGACTTTCCCGACGTCCAGATCGCGGCGCTGATCGCCCTGATCGCCGACATACGCAGCCGCTGGACCATTCCCGACGCGCGGATCCTTGGCCATTCCGACGTGGCCCCGTCGCGCAAGGTCGATCCGGGCGAGCGCTTTCCCTGGGATCGCCTGGCCGCCGCCGGCCATGGCCTCTGGGTCGAACCTGAGCCGGCCCCGGGCCCCGCGCTCGGCCCCGGCGATGAGGGCGCGGCGGTCTTCGCCTTCCAGGCGGGGCTGCGGCGCCTGGGCTATGAGAGCGTCACCACCGGCGTCTTTGACGCGGACACGGCCTGCCTGGTCCGCGCCTTTCAGCGCCACTGGCGGCCGCGGCGAGTGGACGGCCTCGCCGACGGCGAAACCCGGGCCCGGCTGATGGCCCTGTTGCGGCTGGCCAGCGCCTCGCTCTCTGGCCTCGCTTGACCGCACCCGCGCCGGTCGTCACCCTGAGGACGGATCAGACGGCCGGGCGGTCGCCGCTCGCGTCCTTGCGGCGCGGGGGGAGGAAAGTCCGGGCTCCACGGCGAGATGGCGGCGGGTAACGCCCGCCGGGGGCGACCCCAGGGATAGCGCCACAGAAAGCAAACCGCCTGGGTCTCTTCGAGGCCCCGGTAAGGGTGAAAGGGTGGGGTAAGAGCCCACCGCGGACCGGGCAACCGGGACGGCATGGCAAGCCCCGCCAGGAGCAAGACCGAATAGGGGCGTCGCGTCTTTGGGTTCACGCCCAGGGACGGGCCTCGCCGGCCCAGACGCCCGGGTTGGTTGCAGGAGCCGTCCGGCGACGGGCGGCCTAGAGGAATGACCGTCGCGTCCGCGCCTCACCGCGCGGGCGTTACAGAACCCGGCTTACAGGCCGTCTGATCCCCTCCTTCAATCGCGAAATCGGGCGCCGGGATCGGCAGGTCGACGATTGACGCCCCACACCCTTGGCGCGGGCCTAAGGCCGCCAGAATGGATCGAGGACCAAGAGCCCCCCGCTCAGCTCATCTCCCCCAGAATCTTGGCCAGCTTGCGCAGGGTGTTGAGGTTTCGCGCCGTGCCGGCCGCCGCGGCCGGGAGACGCAGGCGGGAGGCGCCGGCGCCCTCGGGATAGTGGATGAAGATCTCGCGGCCGATCACGGCGATCTCCTCGGCCTTGCGACCGCGCGCGTGCGCCGTCGCGTCGGGCGGCGGCGGGGCGTCGAGCAGGGTGACCAGGGTGCGGTCCGGCGCGGCGTGCGGGAAGGGATTGGCGGCGATCAGGGCGAGGAGCTCCGCGCGGGTGCGGACGATGACGCCCGTGGCGCGACCCAGACGGGAGGCCAGGGCCGCTTCGAGGCGCGCCTTGACCTCGGCTGCGTCCATCGCGGCGGTGAACAGCAGGTTGCCACTGGCGATGTAGGTCCGCGCGTCGGACCAGCCGAGGTTCAGCGCGATCTCGCGCAGCTCGGCCATGTCGAGCTTGCCCGTCCCGCCGACATTCACCGCCCGGAGGAGCGCGACTTGGGCGGCCACGAGGCGCGCCCTTGCCTTAGATCGGCTCGGCGGCGATGCGCTTGTCGAGATAGGCGCCCACGCGCTGTTCGACCTCGACGAGGTTGTCGCTCCAGAAGTGGCCGCCGCCCTCGACCAGTTCGTAGTCGATGACGATGCCCTTCTGGGTGCGCAGCTTGCTCACCACCTTCTCCACCTCCTGGTAGGGCACGACCGTATCGGCCGAGCCGTGCAGGATCAGGCCCGAGGCGGGGCAGGGGGCGAGGAAGCTGAAATCGTACATGTTGGTGGGCGGCGAGACGCTGATGAAGCCATCCGTCTCCGGCCGGCGCATGAGGAGCTGCATGCCCACCCAGGCGCCGAAATCGAAGCCCGCGACCCAGCATTGCGAGGCGGCCGGATGGGTGGACTGCAGCCAGTCCAGCGCGGTCGCCGCGTCGGCCAGCTCGCCGACGCCGGAGTCGAACTCGCCCTGGCTGCGCCCCACCCCGCGCGAATTGAAGCGCAGGACATTGAAGCCGCGGGTCATGAAGAGGTGAAACAGCTGGACGGCCACGGGGTGGTTCATGTGACCCCCGGCGCGCGGATGCGGGTGCAGGATCAGCGCGATCGGCGCGGTCTCGTCCTTGCGCGGCGAATAACGGGCTTCCAGGCGTCCGGCGCTGCCGGGAAGGATGAGTTCGGGCATGGCGGGTCCCAAATGCGGTGGGAGGTGCGGGCGGAGGAGAAAAGGGGGCAGGCGGCGAATAGTTGATCGCGGAGGTTGGTTTTCCTATATGCGGAGCCTGTCCGCCCGGCTGACCGTGACCTTCGCGGCGGCGGGGCTTGTAACAAGGTCTCGCCGCAAAAAGCGAGAAAAACCGAAGCCGCCGCATGCAGCTCAGCACCAAGGGTCGCTACGCCGTCATGGCCATGGCCGATCTCGCCGCGCGCGAGTCGGACAAGGCCGCGCCTCTGGCGGCCATCGCCGCACGGCAACAGATCTCCCGGCCCTATCTGGAGCAGCTCTTCGCGCGGCTGCGCCGGGCGGGCCTGGTGCGGTCGGTGCGCGGCCCCGGAGGCGGCTATCGTCTGGCGCGTCCGGCGCATGAGCTCAGCGTCGCCGAGGTGGTGAGCGCGGTGGACGAGCCCCTCAAGGTCACCCGCTGCGAGGACCATGGCCCGGGCTGCCTCAAGGGCGGCGCGCGCTGCATCACCCACGCCCTCTGGGAGGAGACGGGTCGCCGGCTGGAGGCCTATCTCGCCAGCGTGTCCCTGGCCGACGTCAGCTCAGGGCGTCTCGCCTCGGGAGAGCGGCCATGACCGCCCAAGGCGTCTATCTCGATCACAATGCCGGCTCGCCGGTGCGGCCACAGGCCCTGGCGGCCATGGTCGCGGCCCTGGAGGCGGGCGGCAACGCCTCCTCCGTCCACGCCGCCGGACGCGCGGCGCGGGCCCGGATCGAGGCCGCGCGGTCCGAGGTCGCCGCCCTGGCGGGCGCGGCGAGCGGCCAGGTCACCTTCACCAGCGGCGGAGCCGAGGCCAATGCGCTCGGCCTCGCCAGCGCCCGGGCCGCTGGGGTGGAGCGGCTGATCGTCAGCGCCGTGGAGCACGACACGGTCATGGCCGCCGCCGAAGCTCTGGGCCTGCCCCTGGAGGTCTGGCCGGTGGATGGCGCGGGGCGCGCCGATCTCGACTGGCTGCAACGGGGCCTGGGGCAAGGGCCCCGCGCGCTCGTCGCCCTGATGGCCGCCAATCATGAGACCGGCGTGATCCAGCCCGTGGCCGAAGCCGCCGCCCTGACCCGCGCCGCCGGGGGTTGGCTGCATGTGGATGGGGTGCAGGCCGCCGGACGCCTGCCGCTCAACCTCGCCGCGCTGGGCGCACACACCCTCGCGCTGTCGGCGCACAAGCTTGGCGGCCCATCTGGGGTCGGGGCGCTTTTCGCCGCGCCGGATGTGCCGGTGGCCCGGCAGATCCACGGCGGGGGGCAGGAGCGCGGTCGCCGGGCCGGCACGGAGAACCTGGCCGGCATCGTCGGCTTTGGCGCGGCGGCGCGCGAAGCCCGGGCCGGAGCCCACGATCAGAGCGCCTGGCGCGACGCGGTCGCCGACCGCCTGTCCGCCGCGGGCTGCGCGGTGCTGGGCGCGGCCGCGCCGCGCCTCGACCAGACCCTCAACCTCGCCACGCCCGGCTGGGCCTCGGAGTTGCAGGTCATCGCCCTGGACCTCGCCGGCGTGCAGGTCAGCGCCGGCGCCGCCTGCAGTTCGGGCAAGGTCCACTCAAGCCGCGTCGCCCTCGCCATGGGTCGGCCCGATCTCGCGCCCTTCACCCTGAGGGTCAGCGGCGGCTGGTCGACCACCGAGGCCGACTGGCTGGCCTTCGCCGACGCCTTCGTCGCCCTTCTCGCCGCGCGGACCCGCCGCGCCGCCCTGCAACCCGCCTGAGGCGAAACCCGCACATGCCCGCCGTCAAGGAAACCGCCGCCCAAGTGCTCGAACTGGAGCGCTACAAGCACGGCTTCGTCACCGATATCGACCAGGACTTCGCGCCCAAGGGCCTCAGCGAAGCGACCGTCCGCTTCATCTCCGCCAAGAAGGAGGAGCCGGACTGGATGCTGCAATGGCGCCTGGACGCGTTCGCGCGCTGGCAGGCCCTGGAGGAGCCGGACTGGGCCCGGGTCGACTATCCGCCGATCGACTATCAGGACATCCACTATTACGCCGCGCCCAAGGCTGGCGAGGGGCCCAAGAGCCTGGACGAGGTCGATCCGGAGCTTCTGGCCACCTACGCCAAGCTGGGCATTCCCCTGGGCGAGCAGGCGGTCCTGGCCGGCGTCGAGGGCGCGCCGCGCTATGCGGTGGATGCGGTGTTCGACAGCGTATCGGTGGTCACCACCTTCAAGGCCGAGCTGGCCGCCGCCGGGGTGATCTTCTGCTCGATGAGCGAGGCCATCCGCGAGCATGGCGACCTGGTGCGCCAGTATCTGGGCTCGGTGGTTCCGGTCTCGGACAACTATTTCGCCTGCCTCAACAGCGCGGTCTTTTCCGACGGCAGTTTCGTCTATGTCCCGCCGGGCGTGCGCTGTCCGATGGAGCTGTCGACCTATTTCCGGATGAACGCCGAGAAGTCGGGCCAGTTCGAGCGCACCCTGATCATCGCCGACCGGGGAGCCTATGTCTCCTATCTCGAGGGCTGCACCGCCCCCATGCGCGACGAGAATCAGCTGCACGCCGCCGTGGTCGAGCTGGTCGCCCTGGACGACGCCGAGATCAAATACTCGACGGTGCAGAACTGGTATCCGGGCGACGCCGAGGGGCGTGGGGGCATTTATAACTTCGTCACCAAGCGGGCCGACTGCCGCGGCGCCCGCTCCAAGGTGAGCTGGACCCAGGTGGAGACCGGCTCGGCCGTGACCTGGAAATATCCCTCCTGCGTCCTGCGCGGCGACCACTCCACCGGCGAGTTCTACTCCATCGCCATCACCAACAACCGCCAGCAGGCCGATACCGGCACCAAGATGATCCATCTGGGCGCCCATACGCGCTCGCGCATCATCTCCAAGGGCATCTCGGCGGGGCGCTCGTCCAACACCTATCGCGGCCTGGTGTCCGCCCACCCCAAGGCCCGGGGGGCGCGCAACTTCACCCAGTGCGACTCCCTGCTCATCGGCCCGCACGCCGCCGCCCACACCACGCCCTATGTGGAGGCCCGCAACGGCGAGACGCAGTTCGAGCACGAAGCCACCACCACCCGCCTGTCGGACGATCAGCTCTTCTATGTCCGCCAGCGGGGCCTGTCGCAGGAGGAGGCCGTGCAACTGCTCGTCAACGGCTTCGTCAAGGACGTCCTTCAGGAGTTGCCCATGGAGTTCGCCGTCGAGGCGCAGAAGCTGGTCGCCATCTCGCTCGAAGGAAGCGTCGGATGAGCGCGTTGCTGGAGGTTCGCGATCTTTCCGCCCGGGTCGAGGCCAAGGCGATTCTCGACCGCCTGTCGCTCAGCCTTCCGGCGGGCGAGGTGCACGCCATCATGGGCCCCAATGGCGCGGGCAAGTCGACGCTCTCCCATGTGCTGTCGGGCAAGCCGGGCTATGAGGTGACCGGCGGGAGCGCCACGCTCGATGGCGAGGACCTCCTGGCCCTGGAGCCGGAGGCCCGGGCCGCCCGCGGCGTCTTCCTGTCGTTCCAGTATCCGGTGGAGATTCCCGGCGTTCCGGCCCTGACCTTCCTGCGGACCGCGCTCAACGCCCAGCATCGCGCGCGGGGCGAGGCGGAGGTCTCCGCGCCCGACTTCCTCAAGCTCGTCCGGGCGAGGGCCGGGGCCCTGAAGATCGACTTCGACATGCTCAAGCGGCCGCTCAATGTCGGCTTCTCCGGCGGCGAGAAGAAGCGCATGGAGATCCTGCAGATGGCCGTCCTGGCGCCGCGCCTGGCGATCCTGGACGAGACCGATTCCGGCCTCGATATCGACGCGCTCCGTATCGTCGCCGAGGGGGTCAACGCCCTGCGCGCGCCGGACCGGGCCATGCTCGTCATCACCCACTATCAGCGCCTTCTGGACCATATCCGCCCCGACCGGGTGCATGTGCTGGCCGGCGGGCGGATCGTCGCCTCGGGCGGGCCGGAGCTCGCGCTCCAGCTCGAACGCGAGGGCTATGACAAGTTCGCCGCGGCGGCGTGAGGCGGAGCGACCCATGAGCCTCGCCGAGGCCCTTCAGCACGGGGACCTGACCCGCCTGCCCTCGCGCCGCGAGGAGGACTGGCGCTGGAGCGACCTGCGCGGTCTGATCCGCGCCCTGCCGCCCGCGGCGCCCGCCTTTTCCGGGGCCTTGCCGCCGGGGCCCTTCGCCGCGCGGTTCCCCGCCGAGCGTCTGTGCCTGGTCAACGGCCGGGGGCCGGACACGATCGAGATCGCCGCTGGCGAGAACGCGCGCCTCGGCCTGCGCCTGGTCGCGGCCGGGGAGGGCCAAGGCGACGGAGAGGGCCAGGGCGGCGGGGAGGGCTATGTCGGACGCCTGCGACTGACCCTGGGCGCCGGCGCCTCGCTCGTCCTCCTGCAGACCCATGAGGCCCTCACCGGAGGCTATCTCGCCCAGACCGACCTGGAGATCGTGCTGGGTCCGGGGGCGCGGCTGGAGCGCCTGGTCCTGGTCGCCGATGCGGCCGACGCCGTGGCCGTGACCCTCAGCCACGTGCACCTCGCCGAGGGCGCCACCTTCGTGGAGACGGTGTTGACCACCGGCGCCCGCCGTCAGCGCCTGGAGACCCGGCTCACTCACGCCGCGCGGCACAGCGCGGCCACCTTGTCGGGGCTGTATCGCCTGGCCGGCCGGCGCCACGCCGATCTCACCAGCCTGATCCGTCACGAGGCGCCCCAGGCCCGCACCGACCAGCTTGTTCGCGGCGTCGTGGACGATCAGGCGCGCGGGGTGTTCCAGGGACGCATCCTCGTCCAGCCCGGCGCCGACGGGACGGATTCGCGCATGGGCCACCACGCCCTGATCCTCTCGGATCGCGCCGAGGTGGACGCCAAGCCCGAGCTGGAGATCTATGCCGACGACGTGTCCTGCGCCCACGGCGCCACGGTGGGGGCCCTGGACGCCGAGGCCCTGTTCTATGCCCGCCAGCGGGGCCTGAGCGAGGCCGAGGCCCGCGCCCTCTTGTCCGACGCCTTTCTCGGCGCCGTGCTCGACCGCATCGTGGACCCGGAGCTGGAGGCCGTGGGGCGCGCCTGGCTGGAGGCGGCCGTGTCGCCCGAGGTGGGGCCGGGCGCGGAGACCTTGGCATGAGCGTCGACGTCGCGGCCGTCAGGGCCCAGTTCCCGATCCTGGGGCGCGAGATCAACGGCCATCCCCTGGTCTACCTCGACAGCGCCGCTTCCGCCCAGAAGCCAAAGGCCGTGCTCGACGCCATGACGGGCGCGGCCCAACACGCCTACGCCAATGTCCATCGCGGCCTGCACACCCTGGCCAACGAGACCACCGAGGCCTTCGAGGCCGCCCGGACCCGCGCGGCGCGATTCATCGGGGCCCGCGACGCCTCGGAGATCGTCTTCACCAAGGGCGCCACGGAAGGCCTTAATCTCGTGGCCGCCGGGATCGGCGCCTCCCTGCGCGCGGGCGACGAGATCGTCCTGACCCAGATGGAGCACCACGCCAACATCGTACCCTGGCACTTCCTGCGCGCCCGCTGCGGGGCGGTGCTGCGTTTCGCCCCGGTGCTTGAGGATGGCCGCCTGGACATGGACGCCCTCGCCGGCCTGATCGGACCGCGCACCCGCGTGGTGGCCGCTACCCACATGTCCAATGTGCTGGGGACGGTCAATCTGGTGGGCGAGATCGTCCGCCTGGCCCATGCGGCCGGGGCTGTCGCGGTGATCGATGGATGCCAGGCGGTGGTGCACGAGACGGTGGACGTGCGCGCGCTCGATGCGGATTTCTACGTCTTTTCAGGCCATAAGCTCTATGGCCCCACGGGGATCGGGGTGCTCTACGGCAAGGCCGAGCGCCTGGAGGCCCTGCCGCCCTGGCAGGGGGGCGGGGAGATGATCGACACGGTCACCGAGGAGACCGTCACCTATGCGCCGCCGCCCCATCGCTTCGAGGCTGGGACTCCCCCCATCCTGGAGGCCATCGGGCTGCACGCGGCCATGGACTGGCTGGACGGCTTTGACCGCGCCGCCGTCGCCGCGCACGAGCATGCTCTGCTGCACCGGGTCCGCGAGGGCCTCGCCGGCGCCAACTGGGTCTCGGAACTGGGCGTGGCGCCGGGAAAGGGGGCGATCTTCAGTTTCGCCATGGCCGGGGCCCACGCCCACGATGTGGCCCAGATTCTCGACCGCTACGGGGTCGCCGTGCGCGCGGGCGCCCACTGCGCAGAGCCCCTGATGCGCCGATTTGGCGTGGCTTCGAGCGCGCGCGCCTCGTTTGCCCTATATAACACGCTGGCGGAGGCGGACGCCTTCGTCGAGGCCTTGCACAAGACCCGGACCTTCCTCTCGTGATGGATGACGCCTCTCCCAAGACCGATTCCGCGCTCAGCCAGGCCGAGCTCGACGCGCTGACCGATCAGCTCATCGCGCAGCTGAAGACGGTCTATGACCCCGAGATCCCGGTGGACATCTACGAGCTGGGGCTGATCTACAAGGTCGACGTCTCGGATGATCGCGAGGTGGCCATCGACATGACCCTCACCGCGCCCGGCTGCCCGGTGGCGGGCGAAATGCCCACCTGGGTCAAGGATGCGGTGATGCAGATCCCTTCGGTTACAGACTGCACTGTCAATATCGTCTTCGAACCCCCCTGGGATCCGTCGCTGATGTCCGACGAGGCCCGGCTTGAGCTGAACATGTTCTGATGACCCTCACCACCGAGACCCGTCAGCGCCGTCCCCGGCCCAAGATCGTCACCCTTACCGAGGCCGCGGCCGCGCGGGTGAAGGAGATCATGGACAAGGCCGATCAGCCCTATTTCGGCCTTCGCGTGGGGGTGAAGAACGGCGGCTGCGCCGGCCAGGAATATGTCCTGGACTATGCCCATGAGGCCGCGCCGCTCGACGAGGTCGTCGAGGACAAGGGCGTGCGCATCCTGATCGATCCCAAGGCGGTTCTGTTCCTGATCGGCACGGAGGTCGACTTCGAGGTCACGCGCCTGTCGTCCAAGTTCGTCTTCCGCAATCCTAACGAGACCGACGCCTGCGGATGCGGCGAAAGCGTCACCATCGTCCCGGCCAAGCCCGACGCGCTGGACACTCCTCTTTCCTAGACGCTAGCTTCGCCTTGTGGGGTGGCGCGACTCACCCCGAAGCCTGGCAGGCACGGCCTGACGCCCACCGGACCCCTTAAGCTCCGGCAGCGACGCCGCCCGATTTGTAGACCTTGCCGCCCTTCATGACGAAGTCGACCTTCTCGAGCACGCGGATATTGGCGTAGGGATCGCCCTTCACGGCCACGATGTCGGCATAGCGTCCGGTCTGCACCGAGCCGATGTCGTCGAGATCGCCGATCAGGTCGGCGCCGTTGTGCGTGGCCGCGAAGATGGCGTCGGCGGGGGTCATGCCGGCGTCGACCATCAGGCCGAACTCCTGGGCGTTCTCGCCATGGTTGCTGAGGCCGAAGGTGTCGGTGCCAAAGGCGATCTTCACGCCGGCCTGATAGGCGTCGTGCAGGTTCTTGGCGATCATCGGGCCGATCACCAGGGCCTTGGCGGCGGTGGAGGGGTTCAGGTCCTCCGGATGGGCCTTGGCGTGCTCATAGACCCGCTCGGCCACCAGCATGGTCGGCACCAGATAGGTCCCATGCTGCTTGAACAGGGCATAGGACTCCGCGTCGGCATAGGAGCCGTGCTCGATGGAATCCACGCCCAGCGCGATCGTGTGGTCGATGGCCGCCTTGCCGTGGGCGTGGGCGGCGACCTTCATGCCGAGCGCATGGGCGGTGTCGATCACCGCCTTGATCTCGTCGTCGGCCATGAGCTGGAGGGCCGGATTGTCGCCGATCGACATGACGCCGCCGGAGGGCATGATCTTGATCAGGTCCACGCCTTCGCGCCGCAGCAGGCGCACCGCGTGGCGCGCGGCCTCGGGACTGTCGATGATGTTCTGCGTCCAGGACGGCTCGGAGAGGGAGGGGTCGAGACCATCGGCCCGGTCGCTGTGCCCCCCGGTCGGGCCCAGCGGCGTGCCGGCCACCCAGAAACGGGGTCCGGGGATTTCGCCGGCATTGACCGCCTTCTTCAGGGCCACCACGACGCCTGTGGCGCCGCCCACGTCGCGCACGCTGGTAAAGCCGGCCAGAAGCTCGGCCCGGGCGTTGTTCACCGCGTCGATCTCGTCGTCATAGGCGGTGCGGGTCACCGCGCTGCGGATCGGATCGCCCTTGTGGAAGCTGGCGCTGATATGGTCGTGGCACTCGATCAGGCCGGGCAGGACCGTCTCGTCCGAGAGGTCGATCACCCGGGCCCCCGCGGGCGCCACGAAGCCGGGCTCCACGCCGACGATGCGGTCGGCGCGAATGAGGATCGAGACCTTGTCGCGCGGGGTCTTGGAGGCGCCGTCGATCAGCCGGCCGGCATGGATCACCGTGTCCGGCCCAGCGGCCGGCCCTGGGCCCGGACCCGCGGCCGGCCCTTCGGCGGCATGAGCCGCGCCCTGAACGGCGAGGGTGAGAGCGAAGGCCGCCGCGGCGGCCATCAGGGCCTGTTTCATGATTGGACGTTCCCCCAAGGCGCCGCCCGCCTCCACGCGCGGGCCGGTCGCTGACGCCCCGAACCTTAGGGCTCCGCCCGGAGGCCTGTCGACTCCCCCTGATCGCGGGGGTCTATTGTCCGGTGAAGCGGGCCGGGCGCTTTTGCAGGAAAGCCTGGACGCCCTCGACGAAATCCTTGGTGCGGCCCGCCGCGTTCTGGGTCCTGGCTTCGTCGTCCAGTTGCGTGGCGAAGTCGGCGTCGAGGCTGCGCCACATGATCTTGCGGATCAGACCAAGCGCCGCCGGGCCCTCCGCCAGGGCCCGGGCCAGGCTCTGGGCCTCGCTGAGGAGTTCGAAGTCGGGCACGACGCGGTTGATCAGGCCCCAGTCCAGGGCCTTGTGCGCGTCGATCCGCTCGCCCATCAGCGCCATCTCCATGGCCCGGGCCCGGCCGATCATGCGCGGCAAGAGATAGGTCGAGGCGCCGTCGGGCACGAGGCCGATGCGCCGGAACGCCTGCAGGAAATAGGCGCTTTCGGCCGCCAGGATCATGTCGCCCATCAGGGCGAGCGAGCAGCCGACCCCGGCCGCGGCTCCGTTGACGGCGGTGACCAGCGGCATGGGGAAGTCGCGCAGCAGGGTGATGAAGGGATTGTAGTGCGTGGTCAGGGCATCGCCCGCCTGGCGCGTCGCTCCAGGCGCGGCCGCCCCGCCGCCCGAGAGATTGGCCCCCGAGCAGAAGCCCCGTCCGGCCCCGGTCAGGACCACCGCCCGCG
The DNA here is from genome assembly GCA_027452265.1 of Caulobacteraceae bacterium. Classification (GTDB taxonomy): domain Bacteria; phylum Pseudomonadota; class Alphaproteobacteria; order Caulobacterales; family Caulobacteraceae; genus Acaudatibacter. The sequence continues at coordinate 7,791 of DAIDGR010000029.1, read as the reverse complement.
CCCCGTCCAGACCCTTGGCCACCTGGGCGAAGGCGTCGGCAAGCTCCTCGATGGTGTCGATCCCGGCGGCGTTCATCGTCGCCGGATCATTCAGCGTGACCGTGGCGACCTGGTCGGCGACCTGGAGGGTGATCTTGGCGTAGGACATGGCGCGTCTCCCGCAAGGCTGTTCAGCGTATCCGGCGATGGCATAAACCCGGCGCCGCCGGGGAAGGCCAGAGGGCGTCGTGGCCGCGGCCATCGGCTCCCTGCCTTGACGCGGCGTCGCGCTTGCGCGGACCTCACGCCTCGGCCAACTCTAACAGGAACGCGCGAGGCGCCGATTGAGGTCCGCCAGGCCGGGAATTTGGGGAGAGACCATCATGTCCCAAGACATGAACGCCATTCTGGCGTCGCAGAAGGCGGCGCATCTGCGGGACGGTGCGCCCTCGGCCGCCCAGAGAGCGGACTGGATCGATCGCTGCATCGGCCTGCTGGTCGATCACAGGACCGAGATCGTCGAGGCGCTCAACGCCGATTTCGGCGCCCGCTCGCGCGAGGCCAGCGCCTTCACCGACGTCGCCAGTTCGATCACCACCCTGAAGCACGCCAAGGCCCATCTCAGGGCGTGGATGAAGCCGGAGCGGCGCAAGCCAACCCCCGCCATTCTCGGCCTGTTCGGCGCCAGGGCTGAGATCCGCTTTCAGCCCAAGGGCGTGGTGGGCGTGATCAGCCCCTGGAACTTCCCGGTCAATCTGACCTTCACCCCGCTGGCGGGCATCCTGGCCGCCGGCAATCGGGCCATGATCAAGCCCTCGGAATACACGCCGGCCACCTCCGAGCTGATGGCGCGCATGTTCGCCAAGGCCTTCAAACCCGAGGAGATCGCCGTGGTCGTGGGCGGGCCCGATGTCGGGGCGGCCTTTGCGGGCCTCGCCTTCGACCACCTGATCTTCACCGGGGCGACCAGCGTGGCGCGCCACGTCATGAAGGCGGCGGCGGAGAACCTCGTCCCCCTGACCCTGGAGCTGGGCGGCAAGAGCCCGGTCTTCATCGGCCGTTCCGCCGATATGGGCGTCGCCGCGGCGCGGATCATGAACGGCAAGACCCTCAACGCCGGACAGATCTGCCTCGCCCCGGACTATGTCCTGGCGCCGCGGGAAAAGATCGGCGAGTTCGTCGAGGCGGCGCGCGGCGCGGTCGCCCAGATGTTCCCGACCATCCGCGACAATCCCGACTACACCGCGGTCATCAGCGACCGGCACTATGCCCGCATCACCGGCTATATCGACGAAGCGCGCGCCGCCGGGGCGCAGGTCATTGAACTCAAGCCCGAGGGCGAGGATCTGACGCAGCAGGAGCATCGCAAGATCGCCCCCACCCTGATCCTCGATCCCAGCGACGACCTCAAGGTGATGCACGAGGAGATCTTCGGCCCGGTCCTGCCGGTGAAGAGCTATGGCGCGATTGAAGAGGCGATCGCGTACGTCAACGCGCACGACCGGCCGCTGGGGCTGTATGTGTTTGGCCAGGACGCCGCCGAGCGCGAGAAGGTGCTGGGCGAGACGACCTCAGGCGGGGTCACGGTGAACGATGTGATCATGCACGTGGCTCAGGAGGAGATCCCGTTTGGGGGGGTCGGTCCCTCGGGCATGGGCGCCTATCACGGCCATGACGGATTTCTGGAGTTCAGCCACAAGAAGGCGGTGTTTTCGCAGGTAGCCAAGGAGCTTGGGCCCCTCAAGGCCCTGCGTCCGCCCTATGGTCCCGGCATCCGCAAATTCCTGGACGGCGCGATCACCCGGTGAGTGCGGCCCGCAGCCTGGGCGGCGAGCGGCCTAAACCTTGGGGGCCGCCTAAACCTTGGGCCCCGGGCGGGCCAGGAATGCGGGCAGATCGGCGCCAAACCCCATGACGGGCGGCCCATCCTCGCCATCGTGATCGCGGGACGCCGGTCGGCGGTCCCGCGCCGCATCGTTCCGCCGTCCGTCGCGCTTGTCGCTCGGGTCCCGATCCCTTTGGTCCCGGTCCCTTTGGCCCCTGGAGCGTTGTTCGCCCCGGCCCTCGGTCCGGCGTCCGTCCGGCCGGCCGCCCTCATCCCGGCGCGGGTCGCGCGGGCGGGAGGTTTCCTGCCCCTCTTGGCGAGGCTCGGATCGCGCCTCGGCCCTTGAACGGCCTTCGCCGTCGCGGCGGCCTTCCCGCCGGGGCGGTCGGTCGGAGTCCCGCTCAGGACGCGACTCGGGACGCGATTCTGGCGACGCCTGGGGGACGCGCTCCGCCTCCGTCGCCATGCGAGAGGCGCGGGGCGGGGCCTCCTCCGACGCGCGGAAGGGCTCCATCGGCGCCACCGAGGTCTCCGAGGCCGGGCGGCCGTAATCGCGGCGAGGGCCCCGTGCGGACCGACCGCGATCGCCGCGGCCTCCCCGATCTCCGCGTTCGCCGTGACCGGCGGCGCGCGGCTTCACCTGCGAGAGGTCAAGCTCGAGCGTCGTCTCATTCGGCGTCTTGCCGATCAGTTTCAGCACCTTGTCCAGCGAACGGCTATCGGCTGGCGTCACCAGGGTGAAGGCGGCGCCGGAGCGGCCCGCGCGTCCGGTGCGGCCGATGCGGTGCACATAGTCGTCGGCGTGGTGCGGCACGTCGAAATTGAACACGTGGCTGACCTCGGGAATGTCGAGGCCCCGGGCGGCCACGTCCGAGGCCACCAGCAGCTTCAGCTCGCCCTTGCGGAACGAGTCCAGGGTCCGCATCCGCGTCGCCTGGTCGAGATCGCCGTGGATGGCCGCGGCGTCGAAGCCGTGCTTGCGCAGCGACTTGGCGACCACGTCCACCTCGCTCTTGCGGTTGCAGAAGACGATGCCGTTGGCCACCGTTTCCTGGCCGATGATCGTGCGAAGGGCCAGGCGCTTGGCCCCGGGCTCGGCGGAGGCGATCCGCACCAGATGCTGGGTGATCGTCTCGGCCGTGGTGGCCGGGCGGGTCGCCTCAATGCGCACCGGATCACGCAGAAACTGGGTGGTCAGGCGGGTGATTTCCGGCGGCATGGTCGCCGAGAAGAACAGGGTCTGCCTGTTGGGCGGGGTGAGCTTGAAGATCCGCTCGATGTCCGGGATGAAGCCCATGTCGAGCATGCGGTCGGCCTCGTCCACGACCATGATCTGCACGCCCGTGAGGAGCAGCTTGCCGCGCTCGAAATGATCGAGCAGGCGTCCTGGCGTGGCGATCAGGACGTCGACGCCACGGTCGAGCTTGGCCTCCTGGTCCCCGAACGAGACCCCGCCGATGAGCAGGGCGCAGGTCAGCCTCTGGCCCTTGGCGTAGCGCTCGAAGGCGGCGGACACCTGATCGGCCAGTTCGCGGGTCGGCGCGATCACCAGCGAGCGAGGCATGCGCGCCTTGGCCCGTCCCGCCGCCAGACGATCGATCATCGGCAAGGTGAAGGCGGCGGTCTTGCCGGTCCCGGTCTGGGCGATGCCGAGAACATCCTGACCCGCCAGGGCCACGGGAATGGCCTGGGCCTGGATCGGGGTGGCCGTGGTGTAGCCGGTGGCGGCGACGGCCTCGAGAGTAAGCGGGCTCAGGCCCAGTTGAGAAAATTCAGTCATGCCCACGAGCTGTTGCGAGGGGAGGGGGCGACCTTCAGGCGCGCAACACGCTCGAAAGGCGCTTTAGTGGGAGCCTTGAAGGATGCGCGCCAGGAAGGGGGCGACCGCGTTCGACTCCAGAGCGCGGTTGGCCCGGGCGGCGCGACTCGAAACGAACACGCGGCGTCGCTGGGGCTGGAGCCGTCGCATATAGAGGAGCGGCCCTTGAAGTCAAATCCGGGCCTTCCGCCTGTGCACAACCGGCGCTGCCCTCGCGACAGGGGCGCAGGACGCGCTACAGTGGCCGGATGCGCTTTGATGAGCGGTTCCTGGATGAGCTGAAATCGCGGCTGCGCCTCTCGGAGGTGATCGGCAAGCGTGTTCAGCTGCGTCGCCAGGGCCGCGAATATGTCGGCCTCTCGCCCTTCAACAAGGAGCGGTCGCCGTCGTTTTTCGTCAATGATGACAAAGGGTTTTATCACGACTTCTCGTCCGGCAAGCATGGCGACCTGATCAGCTTCCTGCAGGAGACCGAAGGCCTCAGCTTCACCGAGGCGGTGGAGCGGCTGGCGGGCGAGGCGGGGATGGCCCTGCCGGTCTCCAGCCCCGAGGCGGAAGCGCGGGGCAAGCGGCGCCAGGGCCTCGCCGACTGGCTGGACCTCGCCGCCGCCTGGTTCGAGGGTGAGCTTCGCCGCCCGGCCGGACGCGAGGCCAGCGCCTATCTTGAACGCCGCGGCCTGCCGGCGGCGGAGTGGGGCCGGTTTCGCCTGGGCTATGCGCCGGCCGGGCGCACGGCGCTGAAGGACTATCTGATCGCCAAGGGGGCCAGCGTCCCGGACCTGATCGCCGCCGGCCTTCTGATCGCGCCGGATGACGGCGGCGCGCCCTATGACCGGTTCCGCGACCGGGTGATCTTTCCCATCGCCGATGGCCGGGGTCGTATCCTCTCCTTTGGCGGGCGCGCGCTCAATCCCGAGGCCCGGGCCAAATACCTGAACGGACCGGAGACCGACCTCTTCGACAAGGGCAGCGTCCTCTACGGACTGGCCGAGGCGCGCAAACTTCTGCGCGAGGGCGGGGAGGGCGCCCTTCTGGTGGTGGTCGAGGGCTATATGGATGTGATCGCCTGCCAGCGGGCCGGCGTCGCGGCCGTGGCGGCCATGGGCACGGGTCTGACCGAGGTGCAGATGGACCAGCTCTGGCGCCTGCATGCCGAGCCGATCCTCTGCTTCGACGCCGACCGGGCCGGCCGGGCGGCGGCGCATCGGGCCATGGATCGGGCCCTGCCTCGTCTCGCGCCGGGCCGCTCCTTCCGTTTCGCCGCCCTGCAGGGGGGGAAGGATCCCGACGAGTTGGTGCGCGCCCAGGGCGCCGGCGCCCTCAAGGCCCAGCTCGCCGCCGCCATTCCCTTTGTCGAGGCCCTGTTCGCCCGCGAACGCGACGCCGAGCCGCTCGACACGCCCGAGCGGCAGGCCGGTCTCAAACGCCGCCTGCGCCAGGCGGCCGAGACGATCGCCGACCGCGACCTCGCCCAGACCTACCGCCAGGCTCTGACAGCGCGACTCGATGCGCTGCTGGCTCCGGCGACGCCGATGGGAGGGTCCCAGCCCGGTCGGCGCGGCGGCGCGTCATCGCTGGCGTTTCGTCCGGGTCCAGGCCCGGCCGGGGCCGACTCCAAGGCGGCGGCCCGCCGGCTCTCCCGGGCGCCCGACCCGGTGGCGTCCGCCCTGGCGATACAGGTGCTCGCCGATCCGGCCCTGGCCGAGGCGCATCTGGAGGAGATCCAGACCCAGGGGTTCGGCGACCCCGCCCTGGACGCCCTGGCCCAGGAAATCGTCAAGGAAATCATTCGCCTGCGCAGCGAGGGTGAAGACCTTGACTCCGGGCGCCTGAAACGCCATTTGGCGGAATGCGGATTTGACGCTTTGTTGATCGACGCTCATGCGGCCGCCACGAAATCGGGCGCGCCATTTCTCCAAGACGCCGTCGACATCATCGTCGCCAGATCGCAGTGGTCGAACGGTTTTCTGGCCGTGAGCCGCGTGCGTGCTTTGGATGCTGCCGTCGCCCTCGCCAAGCAGGGGCTGGTGGAGCCTGAGCAGGTTCGCGCGTTTGTGGCCCTGAAGCAGGAGCGCGACGCACTGCGGCGGGCGATCGCCGCACGAAGCCTGTGGAGCGACGAGGATGAGCCGGAGCGGGCGCGCGCCCCCTTTGGCGGAGCAAGCGAGGGAGGGCGAGCCGTCTGAGCTTGGCCCTTCGCAAGGTGATGGATCAGGCGGTCGGCGCGGTTCGCGCGGCCGCCGCGAAGAGTTTGGAGAGTCTGGCAAGACCATGAGCGTGACCGCGACCGCCGAAGCCCCTGAGACCGAAGCCGCCCCGACCCAGGACGGGCCGCTGCTCGACCTGACCGACGCCGCGGTCAAGAAGTTCATCAAGCAGGCCAAGGCCCGCGGCTACGTCACCGTGGACGAGCTGAACAAGGTGCTGCCCTCGGAGGAGGTCACGCCCGACGCCATCGAGGACACGATGGCCATGCTCTCGGAAATGGGCATCAACGTCGTCGAGGCCGAGGAAGACGTCGCCGAGGGCGGCGAGGTGGCCGTGCGCGAGGGCGGGGCGGTGGTCGACGCCGCTGAAAAGCCCGCCAGCTATGACCGCACCGACGATCCGGTGCGCATGTATCTGCGGGAAATGGGATCGGTGGAGCTGCTCTCGCGGGAAGGCGAGATCGCCATCGCCAAGCGCATCGAGGCCGGCCGCGACACGATGATCCGGGGCCTGTGCGAGAGCGCCCTGACCTTCGAGGCGATCATGGTCTGGCGCGATGAGCTGGCCCAGGGCCGCATCCTGCTGCGGGAGGTGATCGACCTCGAGCAGACCTATGGCGGCCAGGTCGCCCAGGCCCTGTCCAACGAGGCGGCGGCCGACGAGGCGCTGGACGGTCAGGCCGGCGGCGACGACGAGGCCGGGGCCGGCGGGCTGGGCGACGACGATGATTTCGACGACGGCGCCGGCCCGACGATCAGCGCCATGGAGGCGGAGCTGCGCGAAGGCGTCATGGCGACGCTGGATGCGATCGCTCAGGATTTCGAATCCTTCCGCCGCCTTCAGGACAAGCTGGTGGAGCATCGCCTGCGCGGCGAGGATCTGTCCGACGCCGAGCGCCAGGACTACGAGGCCGCCAACGCCGCCATCGTCGGACGGCTGAAGACCCTCAAGCTGAACAATGCCCGCATCGAGGCCCTGGTCGAGCAGCTCTACGCGATCAACAAACGCCTGATCAGCCTGGAGGGTCGGCTGCTGCGCGCCGCCGAGACGCACGGCATTTCGCGGCAGGAGTTTCTGCAGGACTATTATGGCTCGGAGATGAACCCCGGCTGGTGCGAGCGCGTCGCCAGCCAGGGCGTCCGCTGGTCGCGGTTCATGGAGCGTGACGCGACCCTGGTGGCCGACATCCGTCGCGAGATCGCCGCCCTGGCGATGGATTCCGGCGTGCCGATCGACGACTACCGGCGGATCGTCCAGACCGTGCAGAAGGGCGAGCGCGAGGCGCGCCAGGCGAAGAAGGAAATGGTCGAGGCCAATCTGCGCCTCGTGATTTCCATCGCTAAGAAATACACCAATCGCGGTCTGCAGTTCCTGGACCTGATCCAGGAGGGCAATATCGGTCTGATGAAGGCGGTCGATAAGTTCGAATATCGGCGCGGCTACAAGTTCTCCACCTACGCCACCTGGTGGATCCGTCAGGCCATCACCCGCTCCATCGCGGACCAGGCGCGCACCATCCGGATCCCGGTGCACATGATCGAGACGATCAACAAGATCGTCCGCACCAGCCGCCAGATGCTGCACGAAATCGGCCGCGAGCCGACGCCGGAGGAATTGGCCGAGAAGCTGGCCATGCCGCTGGAGAAGGTGCGCAAGGTGCTGAAGATCGCCAAGGAGCCGATCAGCCTCGAGACCCCCATCGGGGACGAGGAGGACAGCCATCTGGGCGACTTCATCGAGGATAAGAACGCCGTCCTGCCGATCGACGCGGCGATCCAGTCCAACCTGCGCGAGACCACGACCCGGGTGCTGGCCTCGCTCACCCCGCGCGAGGAGCGGGTGCTGCGGATGCGCTTTGGCATCGGCATGAACACCGATCACACCCTCGAAGAGGTGGGTCAGCAGTTCAGCGTCACGCGCGAACGTATCCGCCAGATCGAGGCCAAGGCCCTGCGCAAGC
>DAIDGR010000028.1 GCA_027452265.1 Caulobacteraceae bacterium | reverse complement strand
CGCCCGAGGATTATCGGGCCAAGTGGGGCCTGCCCAAGGACTATCCGATGGTGGCGCCCAACTACGCCAAGGCGCGCTCGGACCTCGCCAAGCAGATGGGGCTGGGTCAGGTGGAGCGCGGGGTCCGCGCCAAGCGCTGAGGTTTGGGCGGCGCGGCCGGCGGGTCAGCCCGCAGCCTCGGCCTCGCGCCGGATGCGGGTGGTCATGGCGGCCAGGCCGTTGGCGCGCTGCTGGGACAGGGCCCCGTCCAGGCCCAGGCGCTTGAACGCCGCCGGCGCGTCGAAGGCGAGGATCTCGGCGGCGCTTTGGCCGGAATAGAGCTTCAGCAGCAGGGCCACTAGGCCGCGGACGATGTGGGCGTCGGACTCGCCGCGAAACCACAGCCGTCCGTCGCGGTCGGGATCGCGCACCAGCCAGACCTGGCTGGCGCAGCCACGCACCTTGGCCGCCTCCGTGCGCTCCTCGGGCGCCAGGGGGGCGAGGTCCCGCCCCATCTCGATCACGTGGCGATAGCGCTCCTCCCAGTCGCCGAGCAGCTCGAAGGTCTCGACCAGCTCCTCCAGGGTCTGGGCGATCGGCGGGGGCAGGTCCGTGGCGGGCTCGGTCATGCGCCCGCCTGTAGAGCACGATGCGTTTTCATGGAATCGGCGAAGATGCTGAATCGTGCTCGATCTTAAGGCCCCTGAGCGCGACGCCACAGCCTGACGGATCAGGCCGAACCGCCGGACCCGGCCACGCTCGGCCGGTCGTCGGCGCGGCGCAGGGGGTGCCCCCACAGCCGCCAGATCGACCAGATCGCCCCGGTCACACAGGTGACATTGATCAGCGCCTCCAGGCGCAGGCCCGGGTCGTCCGCCAGGAAGGCGGGGGAATAGAGGCCGTGCAGCAGGTTGAAGGAGATGTCGATGAAGGCGAGGAAACCCAGGGCGCCGCTGGCGATCAGGCCGAACAGCACCGCCTTGGCGTCGCGACCCACCAGATAGAAGGCGGCGAGGCCCGAGGTGACGGCCACCAGAAGGTCGGCCAGGGGGAAGGCGGACTCGAAGCCCAGATAGATGGTGGTCAGGCGCATCAGCGCCGGATCGGTCATGTCGTGGACGAAGTTGGGCAGGGTGAGGTCGCTGCGGAAAAAGGCGATCCAGTAGGCGCAGACGAGACCGCCGCCGCCAGCGGCCAGGATCGCCGCATGAACCTTGTCGGTGCGCGACAGGGCCGGGGTCACGCGACGCTCGCCGCCAGAAGCGGGCCCCCGGCGAGGATCTTGGCGAGAAACACGGTCGACAGCGGGGCGAAGCCCCAGGCGACGCCGAGAAAGGCGGCCTTGTCGATCGGCCGGCGGATCCCGAGCAGCGGACGGTCGGAAAAGGTCCAGGCGTGCAGCCAGTAGAGGTTCAGGCCCTCGAACAGCAGGCCGACCAGGGCCCCGACCATGAACAGGACGGGAAACACCCCGCGCAGGGCGCCGCGCCCGCCAATCACCCAGCCCACCCCAAAACCCTGGATCAGGCCAAAGGCGAGGACGATATTGGCGAGGATCAGGAGCGGCGTGCGATAGGTCCAGAGGCGCAGGAGCCCGGCCGTCGTCTCCACGACAAGGCCCAGGCCGATGGCGGCGACAAAACAGGCGAGCGGCAGGCTCACGCAACTCTCTCCCTTCGGCGCGAAGCGTCGCGCCTGATGCGCCAATCTAGGCCCGCCGTCCCGACGAAAATAGGGCGTGCGTCCGCAGGCTATGAGTCTTGGTCGATCAGCAGGCGGGCGAACAAGGCGGCGACCGCCTCATCGGTGATGTCCAGCAGGGCATCGCCGACATAGAGCTCGCTCACGCACCATCCCGGCACGTCGGTCGCTCGCGGGTCGTTGCAGATCCACACCCCGTCCCGCGCGGCGATCACGTCTCGGCGGTGGCGCACGCGGCTCGCGGTATCGGCGAAGAAGACGTGCAGCATATTGGCCTGGGGAGCGTCCGGCAGGACCTTGAGACCGGGCGTGGCGGCCAGAGCCTCGGCGAGGCTGAGGGTGCGGGCGTAGCAAGCGTCGAGCGCCGCCAGACGGGCGTCGAACAGGAGGGCGGTGGAGACCACCGTGGCGGTCTGGGAGACGAGGTTGCCGCCCATGCGCCTCTGCCAGAGCCGCGCCTCGGCGATGAAGTCGGCCTCACCCGCCAGGACGGCGCCCGACAGGCCCCCCAGGCCCTTATAGAGCGAGACATAGACGCTCTCGAACCCGGCGACGATTTCGGCATGGGGCTGGTCGTAATAGGCGCGGCACTCCCAGAGGCGCGCGCCGTCCAGATGCAGGGGCAGGTCCCGCATCTCCGCCTCCGCCTTGAGCGCGACCAGAGCTTCGGCGTCCGGCGCCTGGCCGCCGATCTCCCGCGCCGGGAGTTCGATCAGCAGGGCGGCCAGAGGCTGGGCCAGGTCGGCAAGGTCGGCCGCCAGGATCGGCCGCGCCCGCTCGCCCACCGGGGCCCCGTGCAGGCCGAACAGAGCTTGATAGGCCTCGCGCTCATGCAGGAAGAGGTGCGAGGTGGGGTGGGCGCCGAAACGGTCGAGGCCCGCGCGCTGGGTCCAGATGCGCAGGGCGATCATCTGGGCGAGGGTCCCGCTCGGCATGACGGCGGCGGCGGGCTTGCCGAGCAGCGCGGCGATTCTGGCCTCGAAGTCGGCGATCACGGCGCCGTCGCCATAAAGGTCGTGGCGAACATCGTGGGCCTCGCACCAGGCGGACATGGCGGCGAAGGTCTCGGCCGGCGAGGCCGTGCGAAAGCCGTGCAGGACCGTGGGACAGGCCTCGCGCAGGCGGCGGCGGGCTTCGGGGTCGCGGGGCAGGTCGGGGGACATGGGGCTCCGGGTGAGGCAGGCGTCTTTACCCGCTCTATCGCGCCCCGCCGGCGCACGAAACCGCCTCGGCGCCCCCGTCTTAGCCCTCAGGTCTCAGCCCTCGGCGAGGAAGCGATAGCCGACGCCCGGCTCGGTGACGATCAGGCGGGGCTGAGAGGGGTCGGGCTCCAGCTTGCGGCGCAGGTGGCCGACAAAGACGCGCAGATACTGCACGGCGTCGGCCTCGGCCTGGGCCTTGCCCCAGACGGCGGTGAGGAGCTGGCTGTGGGTCAGGACCTTGCCGCCGCCCAGGACCAGCCGGGCGAACAGGTCGTACTCGCGCGGCGAAAGGCGCACCGGCTGGCCCGCGCGACGGATCCGACGGCGCACAAGATCGATCTCCAGCTCGCCCACGCGCAGGATCGG
>DAIDGR010000027.1 GCA_027452265.1 Caulobacteraceae bacterium | reverse complement strand
AGATCGCGGGCGTCGTCCCGCAGCGGGTCGGCATGGCGGGCCTTGGACAGCATCTGAGCCACCACCAGCGGCCCTGAGTCCGGTCCGCGCGCCACATAGCCGGCCAGGCGATAGCCATTGGGTCCGGGTTTGTCCGACGCGAGGATGAAGACGCGCCGCACGCCGGGTCCGCCGCCGGACACAATGACCTGGGCGCCGCCATCCCGGGCCTGGACCAGCACCTGCTCGTGGCCCGCGCCCCCGCCGCCGATCTGGATATTGGCCTGGTCTTCGGAGTCGCCGTCACCCTGCACCGCATGGATATGCACGCCGGCGATATCCACATCCGCCCTGCCGTTGGCGCCCTTGTGGACGTGGACGCCGGGGATGTTCACGTCCGAGCCGCTGCCGTCATTCCAGTCGGCGGTCTCATCGCGCGTCGACGCGGCGGTCTTGGGAGGCAGGGGAGGGAGCTGGCTCGTGAGGCTGGCGACGATCGGCTTGAGCGCCACGTCCGCTTCGCCGTTGGCGACCGGCAGAAGGCTCAGATTGACCTGGTTACCCTCGTCGTCGCCATAGGCGCAGGCGCGACCGTCCGGGCTCTTGGACCTCAGTTTGAGGTCGCCCTGCTGGTTGGGGCAATCGAGGGTGGAGACGGCCTTGGGTTCACGGGCGTCGTGATGATGCAGGTGCGGCGGCGTGCATCCCGTGACCATCATCGCCAGGAACGATCCCCCGGCCACACCGCCGATCCAAGCTTTCATCGACCGTTCTCCCGTTCTCCTCACCGACCGCCCCCGGTCATGCATGAGAAGTCACCCGGGGAGGCCTCCTCGTCCAGTGAATTCGCCGTAAGGACAAGGTCAGGGAGGACCGGCAAACCCAGCCGCCCCCGCGCCCTCAGCCCTGGCCGGGACGCGCGCCCGAGCCTTCGCGCCGGGCCAGAAAGGCGAGGCGCTCGAACAGGGCCAGGTCCTGCTCGTTCTTGAGCAGGGCGCCGTGCAGGGGCGGGATCAGCTTGGTCGGGTCGCGCTCGCGCAGAACCTCATGATCGATATCCTCGACCATCAGCAGCTTGAGCCAGTCGAGCAGTTCGGAGGTTGAGGGCTTCTTCTTCAGGCCCGGCACCTTGCGCATATCGTAGAAAATGCGGAGGGCCTCAGCCACCAGCTTCTGCTTGATCCCAGGGTAGTGGACCTCGATGATTTCACGCATCGTGTCTTCATCGGGGAAGCGGATATAATGGAAGAAGCAGCGGCGCAGGAACGCGTCGGGAAGCTCCTTCTCGTTATTCGAGGTGATCACGACCACCGGGCGGATTTTGGCGCGAATCGTCTCGTTGGTCTCGTAGACATAGAATTCCATGCGATCGAGCTCCTGCAGGAGATCGTTCGGAAACTCGATGTCGGCCTTGTCGATCTCGTCGATCAGGAGGACGGGCCGCTCTTCGGCGTCGAAGGCCTCCCACAGCTTGCCGCGCTTGATGTAGTTGGAGACGTCCTTGACCCGCTCATCGCCGAGCTGGCTGTCGCGCAGGCGGGTCACGGCTTCGTATTCATAGAGACCCTGAATGGCCTTGGTGGTCGACTTGATGTGCCAGGTGATCAGGGGCGCGTCCAAGGCCTTGGCGATTTCGTAGGCCAGCACGGTCTTGCCCGTGCCCGGTTCGCCCTTGATCAGGAGCGGCCGCTCCAGCGCGATGGCCGCGTTCACGGCGATCTTCAGATCGTCGGTGGCGACGTAATCGCGCGTGCCTTCGAAACGCTTGGTCGTCATGCAGTAGCTCCGATCCGGGGCGCCCATGCCCCGTCTGGCGAAATTGGGGGGACGCCCCTCACCCTATAGGCGGCGCGGCGACATTCAAGCCCGGCGAACACCCGTTTGAAATCCGCCGGGACGGTCGAGGTGGGTTGGGCGTTTGTCCGGCCTCACCCTATAAGGACGCCCCTGCTATAGGCGCGCGTCCACGGGCGCCTCCAAACGTACCGCTGTCCCGCCGTCCCTGGTTCCGGAGCCCTGATTGGCCACCTCACGCCCTTTCGCCGCGCCCGCGCCGCTGGTCCTGGCCAGCGCCAGTCCGCGACGCCTGGACCTCCTGGCCCAGATCGGGGTGACCCCGGATGCGGTGGACCCGGCGGAGGCGGACGAGACCCCGCTCAAGGCAGAGACCTCGCGCGCCCTCGTCGCGCGGCTGGCTCAGGACAAGGCCCGGGCGGTCGCGGCCCGCCATCCCGGCGCCTTTGTGCTCGCCGCCGACACCTCGGTCAGCCTGGGCGCCCGGCTCCTGGGCAAGCCCGCCGACGCGGCGGCGGCGCGGGCCATGCTCGGCCTGCTGTCGGGCCGCGCGCACCGGGTGCATACCGCCGTGGCCCTGATCGCGCCGGACGGTCGCCTCGCCTGTCGCCTGGCCGAGGCGCGGCTCGCCTTCAAACGGTTTGCCTCCGAAGAGCTGGACGCCCTGATCGCCTGCGAGGAATGGCGCGGAGTCGCCGGCGCCTATCGTATCCAGGGCCTCGCCGCCGCCTTCGTCACGCGCCTGGCCGGATCCTACAGCGCCGTGGTCGGCCTGCCCCTGCGTGAGACCGCCAACCTTCTCGTCGGCCTCGGCCGCGCGCCCTGGCGAGCCTGACATGGCCGCCCGACGCGCCCTCTATCTCGACGAGGCCCCCGGCGAGGCGCGGGGCGTGGTGACCCTGGGCGGCCGGCCCGAGCGTCTGCTGATCGTGCGCGGAGGCGAGGTCGGCGTGCAAAGCCTGGGGGCGGGGGTCGCCGCGCGGGTGCGCAAGCTCGACCGGCGCGCGGGGATCGCCTTTCTGGATCTGGGCGAGGGGCCTGACGCCGCGCTCAACCTCAAGGGGGTGGAGACGCCCCTGGTCGAGGGCGCCAGCGTGGAGGTGGAGATCCGCGCCGAGGCGCGGGCGGACAAGGGCCCCACGGCGCGCTGGATCGGGCCTTGCGAGGGGCGACCGCGTCTTCTCCGTCCGCCGCCGGCGCTCGACCAGCGTCTCGCCGCCTTCGCGCCCGACGCCCGGATCGTCGCCGGCCCCGCGGCCCGCGAGGCGGCGGACCTCGCCGAGGCCGAGGCCCTGGAGATCGTCCACCCCTTGCCGGGCGGCGGGACGATCAGCGTCGAGCCGACCCGGGCCCTGACGGCCATCGACGTGGACCTGGGCGAGCGAAGCGGGAGCGCGCCCAAGCAGGTCGCCCGGGCGGCCAATCTGGCGGCCCTGGCCGAAGCGGCGCGGGTCCTGCGCCTCAAGGGGCTGGGGGGGCTGGTGGCGATCGACCTGGTGGGCCAGGGTCATGACGCCAACGCCCTCCTCGCCGCCGCGCGCACGGCCTTCGCGCCGGACAATCCGGGCGTCGCCCTGGCGGGGATCAGCCGCTTTGGCGTCCTGGAGATCGCCCTGCCGCGCCGCGCCCGGCCGGTGCTCGAGCGCCTGGCGAGACCCGATGGGACCCCCTCGGATGAAACCCTGGGCCTGCGCCTCGTCCGCGAGCTGGAGCGCGAGGCCCTGGCCGATCCGGGCGGGCGCTTCGCCGGTCTGGCGACGCCCCAGATCCTGGCCTTCGCCGAGGCGCCGGTGGCCTGGCTCAATGCGCGCATGGGCGGGCGCCTCGCCCTGCGTTCAGCGCCGCCCTCCGCCGACGCGCCCTATGCGGTGGTCCGGGCATGACCGCGCCGTCCCCTTCGGCGCCGAGCGCCAAATGCCCGATCTGCGGCCGCCCGCGCGAGGCCCTGTACCGCCCCTTCTGCTCGCGCCGCTGCGCCAATCTCGATCTTCAACGCTGGCTGACCGGGCGCTATCGCATCGATCAGGATGACCCGGACGCGGACGAGGACGCGGAATAGACGCGCCGCGTTCTGGACATTCGCCGCGCCCCTTCTTAAAGACGCCTCTCCCCACGCGGCCCCGTCGAGGACCGCGCGCGCGGGCCAGGGCCTGGGTAGCTCAGTTGGTAGAGCAGCGGACTGAAAATCCGCGTGTCGGTGGTTCGATTCCGCCCCCAGGCACCACTTCCCGGTTCGCCCCGGTTCGAGGGCGTTCGAGGCGGTCGGGACGCCCTGCCATCATCCTTACAGTTTCCGGCGGACGCTCAGCGACCTCGCCATGTCTCTTGATCTGAAGCCGAAGGAATTGAAGGCCTGGAGCCTCAATCTGGGACATGACCACGTGCAGACCAGTCTCGTGAGCTACTGCCATCTCGACGATACGGAAAAGGCGGCGGTCATGAGTCGAATCGCCGAAAGGCGCCAAGCCCAGCCTGACGACCGGGTCGCCCAACTCAAGGCGCTGGTGGCGGCCCTCTGACCCCCTCCCTTGCTTTCGTCCCATCCCCCCAGCTTTATGGCGCTCGCGGGCGAAGCCATGAGTCTCTCGGCCGCTTCGAGTTCCCGGGGGCAATGGGTTGAATGCCGACTCTGCATTGGCTGACGCGGGAGGAGGATCTGGGGGCGGCTGGCCGTGTGCCTTATCGCCTGCTCGAAGAGGTCCCTGATCTTGGCTACGGTGCGCCGGATGCGGGAAATATGATGATCCAGGGCGATAACCTGGAGGCGCTCAAAGCGCTGCTCCCGTTCTATGCCGGCAGGGTGAAATGCATCTATATCGACCCGCCCTACAACACCCGCTCCGCCTTCGAGCACTATGACGACAACCTA
This sequence comes from Caulobacteraceae bacterium, assembly GCA_027452265.1. Taxonomy (GTDB): domain Bacteria; phylum Pseudomonadota; class Alphaproteobacteria; order Caulobacterales; family Caulobacteraceae; genus Acaudatibacter. The sequence goes on along the minus strand of DAIDGR010000027.1, from coordinate 5,539 downwards.
GAGCATACGCAGTGGCTCGCCATGATGTGGCCGCGCCTGGAGCTGTTGAGGGACCTGTTGTCAGAGGACGGGTCGATCTGGGTCAATATTGAGGATCGAGAATCTGCATATTTGAAAATATTGCTTGATGAATGCATGGGCAGATCAAATTTTATCCAGACTATTGTCTGGAAAAGGAAAATATCACCAGCTAATGATTCAAAATTTTTCAGCAATGACCATGACTACATACATGTATATGCGAAGAATGTGCAACTCCTAAGTTTAAGTAGATTACCTAGAAGTGATGATGTAGACAAAAACTACACGAACCCTGACCAAGATGAACGGGGTCGCTGGAATAGCTTGACTATGACAGCAAATAAAAATCGTCGCGAAAGACCTAACTTATATTATGCGATCGTAAATCCATTTACTCGAGAAGAGATTTATCCTCCAGAAAATCTGACGTGGCGCTTTTCGCGTGAAAAAACTGAGGCGCTAAATATGGATGGTCGCCTCTATTGGGGAAGGGATGGAAAATCCCGCGCGCCTAGAGTGAAGTCTTACCTGGTCGACGCGAAGCCCGTCGTTCCTCGAAGCGTTTGGGACTACGTAGAAGCTGGGCACACTCAAGAGTCGATGATCGAGGCCAATCGCCTCTTTGATGTGCCGTTTGGAACACCAAAGCCGGAACGTCTCATTGAGCGAGTGGTCCATATCGCCACTGATCCAGGCGACCTCGTCCTCGACTCCTTTCTCGGCTCCGGCACGACCGCCGCCGTCGCCATGAAAATGGGCCGCCGCTTCATCGGCATTGAGATGGGCGACCACGCGGTCACGCATTGCGCGCCGCGTCTGAGAAAGGTGGTGGACGGCGAGCAAGGCGGGATCAGCGAAACCGTCGGCTGGCAGGGTGGATCAGGCTTCCGTTTCTACCGTCTTGGCGCGGATGTGTTCGACGCCGAGGGGCGGATCACGCAGGGAATCCCGTTCGAGCACCTCGCCGCACATGTCTGGTTCAGCGAGACGGGTGTGGCTTTGTCCTCGCGACCTGCGCGGCGCGCCCCCGTATTGGGGGTCCACGGCGAAACGGCGGTTGCGCTACTCTATAACGGCGTTCTCGGCGACAAGCGTCCGGAAGGCGGCAATGTCCTGACCCGGCCAATTCTGAACCTTCTGCGTGAAGCCTTGCCCGGACACGAAGGCGACTGGACGATCTATGGCGAGCGTTCGGCGCTGGGGCCCGCGACCCTGACGCGAGAAAGGATCACCTTCCGCCAGACGCCCTATGACGTGAAGGCCCGTCGATGATCCTCAAGGGCTATCAGCGGGCCGCTCTGACGGCTCTGGGGCGTTTCCTCTCCCGCACGTCGGAGGTCGGGGCGGCCGAGGCCTTCGCCTGGACGCTCAAACAGCCGGAATCGGAGGAGCCTAGTGCGCCCGCCCTCTCCCTGCGTCTCGGCCGCTACGCCAAGGCCAACTATCGACCGCTGAATGACGGGCTCGCCGAGATTCCCTATGCGTGCCTTCGCCTGCCGACTGGCGGCGGCAAGACCCTGCTCGCGGCTGAAACCGTGCAGGTGGCGCGCGATGCGGGGATCGCGGGGGATTATCCCCTGGTCCTCTGGCTTGTGACCTCGCGCACGATCCGCGCCCAGACCGCCGATGCGCTGGCCAATCCGGCTCACCCGTTTCGCGCGAGCCTGGATAAGGCCTTCGATGGGCGCGTCGAGGTGTTCGATATCGCGGACTTCGCGCGCATCCGCCCCGATCAGCTCGCCAGCCGGGCGTGTCTCGTGGTGGGGACGATCCAGGCGCTTCGCGTCGGCGATACAGAGGGGCGCCGCGCCTATGCCCACAATGAGAACCTGGAGCCGCATTTCACCCGACTTCCGCCGCAAGCTCTCGCCGCGCCAGGGCTGGAGCGGGACGGGGCGGGACAGGTCAAGTTTTCGTTCGCGAACCTGCTCCACCTGCGCCGGCCGCTGATGATTGTCGATGAGGCGCACAACGCCGTGACCGGCCTTTCGCGCGAGATTCAGGCCCGCGTGAACCCGTGCGCGGTGGTGGAGTTCACGGCCACGCCCAGGGGTGTGAGCAACGTCTTGTTCAACGCCTCCGCCGCCGAATTGAAGGCGGAGGAGATGCTCAAGCTGCCCATCGAGCTTGAAGAACATTCCTCCTGGCAATCGGCGGTCGCCAAGGCGGTTCAGACCCGCGCCAGGCTCGCCGTGGAGGCGGCCGGGGAGCGCGACTATATCCGCCCCCTGGCCCTCTATCAGGCGGAGCCGAAGAATCGCGAGGTGACGGTCGAGGTTTTGCGCCGTCACCTGATCGAGACCGAGAATGTGCCTGAAAGCCGGGTGGTGGTCGCAACCGGAGAGGAGAGGGGACTCGAAGGGCTAAATCTCGCCGATCCGTCTTGTCCCGTGGAGCACATCATTACCGTGGAGGCGCTGCGCGAGGGCTGGGACGCACCCTTCGCCTATGTGTTCTGTTCCGTGGCCTCAATCCGAAGCGCCACCGCCGTCGAGCAGCTTCTCGGGCGTGTGTTGCGAATGCCCTACGCCGCGCGGCGCAAATCGCCGCGACTGAACAGAGCCTATGCCCATGTCTCGGAGCCGACCTTCGCGGCGGCGGCCGAGGCTCTCCGCGACAAGCTGGTGGCCATGGGATTTGATGCGGAGGAGGCGGAGGAGGCGATCACCGAACCCGCGCCGACCCTGCCTCTGTTCTTGTCGGCCCAGGACGCCCCGGCGGTGGACTTCGACCTTCCGGACAGCCCGCCGCTTCGCGAGGTCTTGGCGCGGGCAGGGATCGAAGTAACAGCTCTGGATCATGCCAGAGTCGCGCCGGATGCGGGCGCGCTATCACGGCTTGCAGGTGCGCCAGCGGAGGAGCGCGAAGCTTTCCTTCAGGATATGGCGGCGGCTGTCGCCGAGGCGGAACGCCCGGTGGTGCGCGCAGCTATCGCCCGCTACATCGAACGGGCCCGGGCCGAATTGCCGCCGGCGTTGCGTGGTGAGGCCTTCGGGGTCCCCCGTCTGATGGTCCGCATTCAGGGCGAGCTTGAATTCGCGGACGTCGAGTCGGTCTGGGAACATGTCGATTGGCGTCTCGCCGACGAGTCACCGCTTGTGCCCGACCTTGAGGCGTCACTCGCGGAAAGCGTGCGGCGATTCGAGATCGACGTGCGCGGTGCGGCTGTCATCAAGACCTACCTGAACAACGAATTGCCGGGCTTGGTGTCCGGGGGCGTTGAGGGCTGGACCGTCGAGCATCTGGTGGCGTGGCTGGACCGCCAGACCCGCGAAGTCGATTTGCTCCAATCCGACCTTCAGGGCTGGCTGCATCAGGTCGTTCGCACCCTTCTCAATGCTGGACATTCCGTCGAACAGCTCATGCGGCTCAAATACGTCCTAGCGCGGAGGCTCAAGGACAGGATCGCGGAGCTTCGCGCCGCGCGCCGACAAGCGGCGGTTCAGGCGTTTCTGTTTGATCCTGGAGCGAGGGTTGAGGCGAACGGCGCCCATACGTTCGATTTCCGGCTGGGCATGTTCGAGGACGAGCGCCTTTATCGGGGCGGTCATCGCTTTCAGAAGCATTTCCTTGGGCCTGACCTCGTGCCTGCGTTCGATGGCAATGTCGGCGGTGAAGAAGAGCGATGCGCCTGGGTTTTGGACAGTCTCGCCGACGTCGCGTTCTGGGTGCGCAATGTCGCCCGTCACTCGAACGCCTTCTGGCTTCCGACCGTCACCGGGCGATTCTATCCGGACTTCGTGGCCAAGTTGACCGACGGTCGCATCTTTGTCGTGGAATATAAGGGTGAGCAGGGTTGGGCGGACGCCGAGATCGACCGCATCGCCGGCGCGGCTTGGGAGCGCGCCCGGGGCGGCCTGTTTCTCATGGTCCGCCGCCTCGCCGATGGCCTCGATCCGCTTGGCCAGATGAAAAAAAGCTGGGGCGCTGAAGCAGTTTGGGGGTCGCTGCGAAAGCCGGTCAAAATAATATCACATAAAAACAACACTATATGATGCCTTTGCGGCGCCGCCCCCGGAATGGAAACCGGGGAGCGCGTGCGACCGTCATTCTCAGGCCAAGCCTAGCTGAGGATGTTTGGGTCGGCGCTGAACGGCAGTTCGGTCTGGGCTGTTTCCGGGGGCAAGGCGATTTCCGCGATCCCGATCACGGGAACGCGCCCGGCGACCAAGGCCCTGATGTCGGCGTCGTCGGAGTAGATGGTCTCGGCGCGGTGGACGGCGGCGATGGCGGCTATCTGGTCGTCAAATTTGGCCTTGACCCGTGTCGTCGCCGACGTCCGCCCGCCTGATGTCGCCCTGTCGGCCTGGCGCGCGGCGAATTCCACTGCTGCGAGTCCGTCGAACGGCGCAACGACGAAGTGCCGGCTTCCATAGAGGATACGGAGGAACTCCGGGCCCGCCTTGACCGCCCGAACGAGCACTTCGCCCAGCGCCGGCGTCGGGATGACGATCCTCGCGCCCTGCTGTTGGAGCGTGGCGATAAGATGGGTCACGCGCTCGGCGCATCGATCGACCGGTTTGCCGGTTGCGGGGTCGGTCGGAGCGCTGGCCCGCTCATCGAGCACATAGATCAGGACGCTGGCGTCGAAGGCGACGTTCAATGAGCACCCTCGTTGCCGTGGCGTTCGGCCAAAAGTTCGCGCACAGGATCGGGCACGTCGCTCCAGTCGCTGCCCTTCACCTTGCGGAGCTTGCCGACCACCTCGAGGAGCGGCGCATCTTCGAGAACCTCAAAGTCCATGATCTTGAACCGTTGCAACTCCCAGGCGCCGGCGCCCGTGCGGATCCAGGTTCCTGTTCCGTGGACTCGGAGAGTGGGGCCGAAGAGGTGCGGGGCGATGCGCCGGGCAATCTCGGGTGTGCAGAACAGCCCGGTGTGCACGATGCCGCCGTCGCGCAGGTTGACCGGAACGGTGTCGTCCTTGCCGCCGACACGGATCAGCACGCCGTCGATGGTTCCGTCTTCCCTGAACGGGCCGAAGACCAGGGGTTCGGGTCGGTCGCGGCCGGGGAAGGGGAGGACCACCGCCCCACCGTGGCTCAGGCTTCCGACAGCGTTGTCCTTGCGGAGGTAGTCGTCTATCTCGGCGAACGCGGTTCGCGCGTCATGGGGTCCGCCGCCTGCCTGGACCTGCTCTAGCCGCTCGCGAACCTTCGGTGCGGCCGGTTCGTCGATCCTGGCCTTGAGCACGACGGAGCCGGTCTCGACACTGCCGAAGTGGACGTTGGCCTTCTCCCCCAGCAGCTTGGCGAGCGCGGCGATATAGTCCCCGAGCCGCTCCAGCGGGAGCGTTTCGGGGGTATAGGCGCCGTCAATCTTGAACCCGTATTCCATAGTCGCCTCTGGTTTCGAGTTTTACCCCACCCGAATCCCCGTTGGCCAGAGCTTAGGCCGCCGGGGGGAAGTCCCTCCAAGCGGATGCTCGTCGCGCTCCCGGGCCCCTCTCAAGGCGCGACAGTATAAGCGGGATCGTCCCTTGTGGCCTTCGGTCGAGCAGGCGCTCGGTCAGGACCAG
>DAIDGR010000026.1 GCA_027452265.1 Caulobacteraceae bacterium | reverse complement strand
GGCGCTGGCCCAGATCCAGCCGCGATCCACGAGGCTGAGCCGCGCGGTGGAGAAGATCGGGGTCTCGGGGTGGCCATAGGCGCCATAGCCATAGAGCAGCAACGGCGCGGACCCATCGAGCGGCGTTCCCCTGCGCATCAGAACCGTGATTGGAACCTCGGCCCCGTCCGGCCCCGTGGCGTGCAGACGGCGGGTTTCGTAGTGGGCCGGGTCGTGGCCGGAAGGCACTTCCTGCACCTTGCGCACCGTACGCGCGCCGCTCTCAAGGTTGAGATCGATCCATTGCCGGGGCGTGGTCGGCGACTGGTAGACAAGGCGCAGGGTCTGGGTCTCGTACTCGTAGCCCGGCGAGAAACCGAGGGCATAGGCCGCCTCGTCGAAGCCGATCGCCGCCTCGCCGCCCGCGCGGTCCATGATCACCAGGCGGTCCAGGGCGTCCTCGCGCTCCAGGCGGATCAGCCGCTCATGGGTCAGGGCGAAGCCGGCGATCAGCCGCCCGGGCCGGTAGGGCGTCCAGTCCGTCCAGGTCTCACGGCCGGGGATCGCGGCGGTGGAGACGGCGAGCTTGAAGTCCACCGCCCCGTCGGCGTTGGTGCGGATAACCCAGCGGTCGCTCCAGTGGTCGAGATCGTAGCGCAGTCCCGCCTGACGCGGCGCGGCGACCTGCGGCGCGGCCTGTGGCGTCGCCGCCGGGATCAGCCAGACCTCGCTCGTCTCCTGATTGGCGGCCTCGATCAGAATGTGGCTGCGGTCGGAGGCGACGCCCAGCCCCAGGAACATGCCCTGGTCGGTCTCCTCATAGACGAGGCTGTCCTCGCCCCCCCGGGCCGGACGGCGAAACACCTTGGCCGGCCGGGCATTGTCGTCGCGCCAGATCCAGAACAGCCAGGCCGAGTCAGGCGAGAACACGAAGTCGCCGGTGGCGCTCGTCGGACCTTCGGCCAGCTCATGGCCGGAGGCCAGGTCGCGCAGGCGGATGCGGTAATATTCCGAGCCCTGATCATCCTCGGCCCAGGCGTAGAGCGCGTGATCGGGCGAATGGGTGGCGTGGGCGACGGCATAATAGGCCTTGTCCTTGGCCTGCGCCTCCTCGTCCAGCAGCAGGGTCTCGGCCGCGCCCTCGGCGGCGTTTCGCGCGCGGCGGACATGGCGCGGATGCTGGGCGCCGGACGCATAGCGGGTCAGATAGTCGTAAGGCCCGTCCGGCGTCGGGACCGAGCTGTCATCTTCCTTGAGGCGGCCCTTCATCTCGGCGAACAGGCGCGCCTGCAGGCCCTCGGTGGCCTTGAGCACGGCCGCGGTATAGGCGTTCTCCGCCTCCAGCCAGCCACGGATCTCCGGGTCGATGCGGGCCGGATCCCGCAGGACCTCGCGCCAGTTGGGATCGCGCATCCAGGCATAGTCATCCACCCGCTCGCGGCCATGCTGGACGATGCGGCGCGGCCGCTTGGGGGGCGTGGGGGGCGAGGGGGAAATCAGTTCAGGACCAGCCATAGTTGAAGCTCACGCTGAGACGAGGGGCGGCGGCGGCGCTGGGCAGGACCTCGTGACGCAGCCAGCTCTCCCACATCAGGAGATCGCCGGGCGCCGGCGCGATCGTGACGAAGCTCTGGCGCGTCGGCGGCGCGTCCCGGCGACGCGGCGGGGCGGCCATCATCGCCACCAGGCGGGGATCCTCCAGCCGCAAGGCTCCGGCGCCGGCGGGCACGCTGACATAATAGGTCCCCGAGAGGACGCTGTTGGGGTGGATGTGTCCCGAATGGGCGCCGCCCCGGCGCAGCAGGTTGACCCACAGGCTGTCCAGGGTCAGCCGCCCGCGCGGGCCGAGGTCGAGGGCCAGATCCTGGGCGAAGGCCGTCACATGGGCGTCCAGTCGCCGCTTGAGGTCGGCGAACACGGTGGCCCGGCGGGGCAGGTCGTCCAGCGAGGCATAGGAGGTGTAGCCCCCATAGGCGTGCGCCTTGGCCCAGGCCCGTCCGGCCCGGTCGTCCTGCGCCAGACCGTGAATCGTCGCCTCCAGATCGGCGTTCAGCGCCGCAAAGCCCGGCTCGCCGCTGAGCGAGGCGCGATAGAGCGGCGTGGGAAACAGGGTCTCGAGCGTGTGGGGCGGGGTGCGCGACATGGCCGGGGCCTTGTTGTCACGGCGCGGCCCCGCGAGTCGATTCCCCGCGTGCGGGCCTGGCGGCCCTTCCCTCCGGACCGCCCCCCTTTCGTCCCGCCCCTGGCGCGGCCGGCGCAGGCGCCTATGCTCGCCCGACAACGATCAGGGACGGAGGCCGGGAATGAGCCGCATTGTAGGCGTGCTGGGGGGTATGGGGCCGGTGGCCACCACCGTGTTCATGAGCCGCGTCCAGGCCCTCACCCCGGCCAGGGGCGACGCCGAGCACCTGCACCTGCTGGTCGACTGCAATCCCCGCGTCCCGGGCCTGGGGGTCGCGGGCGAGCCGGGCGGCGACACGGGAGAGACCCTGGCGGCCATGGCGCGCGGGCTGGCGAGGCAGGGGGCGCAGCTCCTGGTGATGCCCTGCAACACCGCCCACGCCTGGGCCGGCGCCATCACCTCGGCCGTGGACCTGCCCCTTCTCAACCTGATCGAGGCGGTGGCCGACGCCGCCATGGCCGAGCGTCCCGCCCGGGTCGGCCTGCTGGCCGCCGACGGCTGCCTCAGGGCCGGGCTCTACCAGACCGCCTTCGCCGCGCGCGGCGTGGCCGTGGAGACGCCGACCCCGGCCGGTCAGGGCGCGCTGATGGACCTCATCCACCGCATCAAGGCCGGTGATGTCGGCCCGACCGCGCGGCGGGCCATGCAGGAGCAGGCCGAAGACCTGATCGCCCGGGGCGCGGACGCCGTGATCGCCGGCTGCACCGAAGTTCCCCTGGCCCTCTCCCCGGCCGACGTGGCCGTCCCGCTGATCGATTCCATCGAGGCCCTGGCGGCGCGCACGGTGGCGGCGGCGATGGCGTGACGAGGGGCGTGGGCGGATCGCTTGATGGGAAGGGGAGATCGGGATGCGTGTCGCCGGGCGTGGATGGCGCGCCGCGTGTTGCCTGACTCCGCCTCCGTCGCAAGCTCCGGGTTCATCGTGTGGGCCGCTTCGGCATCAAGCGAGCCCTAAGGGCGCACGTCCTCGAACCGCTGTCGCGCCTCCCGCTATTCCCTGACCTGATCGGAGCTGGCCTTGCCGCCCTGCTCCCGCGCCGCGACGACCGCATCGACGGCGCGGACCTGCCGGACGAGCGCCCGGCCACGGGCGCGGCGCAACGCCGCCTCCGGGTGCTCCTGCATCTTCTCCTTCCGGACCTGTCCACCTTCGGCACAAAGGTCGTTGCTAAGATCCGCCACGACAGGGGAGGCAAGGCTCACCTCTTCAAGGCGAGCAAAAATCGGACTTCGCCGATGATCCAGCCTCTTGGTGGCGCCGTATAGGCTCAACATCGACGGAGTTGAGGCGGGCCTATCCGTAATATCCCGGAACACTCCAAGAGTCCGGGAACGCCCTCGTCTTGTCTTCGCCGCATCGCCCTTAGCGGAATGTTGGGAGGACATCACCTATGCGATCAGCACAATTCTTGGCGTGCTCGGCGGCGCTTGCTGTGGGCGTTCTGCTGTGCGGAGGGGCCTATGCGGCGGACGAGTCCGCCGCTCCCCTCTCCACTGCCGACGACAGCTCCCAGACTGGCGCCGCGCCATCCGGCGGAACGGCGGCGACGCCATCGCCGGACGCGGCCGCATCGACCTCCCTCTCCGACTTTGTCGATAGCGGGCGTTTGCTCCTGACCCAGGGGGTGAGCAATGTCGAGGGCGCGTCAGGTGGAGGCCTGGCCAGTTGGGCGGTGATATCTGGGTATGAAACGAACGACGCGGTCGGTGGAAATGCGCATTTCACCTATCTGAACCTGCCGGGATACACGGTCAGGGATTTTGGCGGCTCGGTAGGTTTGTTCAACCGCGTCGAACTTTCCTACACGCGCCTGCAGCTGGATACCGGACCCACGGGCGGTAAACTTGGCATCGGCGATGGCTACACCTTCAATGAAGATATCATTGGGGCCAAGGTCAGGCTTTTTGGTGATCTGGTGTATGATCAAAATAGCCTCCTGCCCCAGGTCGCCGTCGGCGTTCAGTACAAACACAGCGAAAACGGCGCGCTGGACGAGGCCCTGGGCGCAAAAAATCCCGACGGCGTCGATTTTTACGTATCCGCCACCAAGCTCTTCCTGAATAACGCGCTTGTGGTCGACACGACCCTGAGATTGACCAAGGCCAATCAGATCGGCCTACTAGGATTTGGCGGGGATTTGAATGACACCTATCGTCCGGAATTCGAAGGTTCCGTCGGTTATCTGATTACCCGACGCCTGGTCATCGGAGGCGAATACAGAACCATGCCCAGCAACCTGGGATTCGCCAAGGCAGACAACTGGTTCGACGTGTTCGCAGCCTATGCCCTGAACAAGGACCTCTCGATCACCCTGGCCTACGCCAATCTCGGCTCCATCGCGACCTTCAAGAACCAGGACGGTGTCTATGTCTCGGTTCAGGCCGGCTTCTGATCCTCCCCTCCCACCGAAGGACACCCACCCCATGATCCGCTCACCCATCCGCGCCGCGCTCGTGGCGGCGACCGTCATCGCCTCCGCGCCCCTCGCCCTGGCTCAGGCTACGACCTCCGCCGGAGAGGCGGCCCTCGCCGACGGGACACCCATCAAAGGCGACGCCGTCTACAAGGCCTTCAACGAGAAGGCGGGGATTGATCGCTTAACGGATGATTTCGTCCACCGCATAACCACCGACCCTCGGATCGCGGCGCGCTTTCAAGGCGCGAACCTGACCCGTCTGACTTTCGAGCTCAAGGCGCAGTTCTGTTATCTTCTCAACGGTCCCTGCACATACGCGGGCAAGGACATGAAGACGGCTCATCAAGGCATGGGGTTGCGCAATCGTGACTTTAACGCCCTGGCCGAAGACATGCAAAAATCCATGGACGCCGAGCACGTGCCCTTCTGGGCGCAGAACCAACTGATGGCCAAGCTCGCCCCCATGCAGCACGCCGTCGTCACCAAATAGCGTCCAGGGGAGCATGACATGATGGCTGAAGACCTTCCCATTTTCAGTCGACGCCGCATCCTGCGCGGCGCGGGCTTGACCCTGGTAACCGCGCCTCTCGCTCTCATCGCCTCAGGCGCGCGGGCCGCCGGCCTCACACCCAAGTCCGATGTCGGCTATCAATATTCGGCCAAGGGCGACCAGCAGTGCGGCCTCTGCGCCTCGTTCATCCCCGGACCGAACCCCGCCGCACCGGGCGCCTGCCAAATCGTGGCCGGGGACATTCCCCCAAACGGCTGGTGCCAGCTCTGGACGAGGAAATCGCCGCCCAACTCAACGCCGCATCGTTAGCCGGTCTGCTTCACGGCGGGGTTGAACAATGCGTTTTCAGTGGGGCCTGACGCGACGCGGACATGAAAGCACTGTCACCGTAATCCTCCGCCGTAATCCGTGATCTGTAATCGGTTTGCGGCGCCGTCCGACGAGGGACGGCGCTCCTGACCAACCCCCGCCTCGACGCCCCCGCGCGGACGGGGCTAGGGTGCGCGCCGCTGTTTCCTGGCCGCCTCTGGAGTCCCCATGCCCACCCTGTCCCGCCGTGACATCCTCGCCTCCGCCGCCGCCGCGGCGCTGACGACTCCCCTCGGGGCGGCGTCTGGAGCCTGGGCGACGGGCGACGGCGGGGGGACGGCCGACGCGCGGCTCGACGCCCTGTTCGACGCCTTCATGCAGGAAGACCTCAGCGCTCGGCCCGAAAGCGCGACCCTGCTGGGCCTCGACAAGGGCGCCAACGCCGCCCTGCGTCATCGGCTGAGCGACAATTCGGCCGCGGGGCTGGCCGCCGCCAAGGCGCGCAACGCCGCCCAGCTCAAGACGCTCGAAGCCTTCGATCCCTCCGGCCTGTCCGACGCCGGCAAGGTGAACCGCGACACCGTCCTCTACACCCGGCGATCCACCGCCGCGATCGAGGCCTTCCCCTTTGGGGGAGGCGGCTATGGCCCCTCGCCCTATGTGGTCAGCCAGCAGACCGGCGTCTATCAGTCCGTCCCGGAGTTCCTCGACACCAAGCATCCCATCGAGACCGCTGACGACGCGGAGGCCTATCTCGATCGCATGGCCGCCTATGGCGCGGCGCTCGACAACGACACCCAGCGCATGGCCCACGACGCGGGGCTGGGGGTCTCGCCGCCGGACTTCATCCTCGACACCGCCCTGGCCCAGATGACCGCCACGCGCACCTCGGCGGCCGACAATCTCCTCGTCCGCTCCCTGGTCCGGCGCACCGCCGCCAAGGGCCTGACCGGCGACTATGTGGCCCGCGCGACCCAGCTCTATGACGACCGGATCGGCCCGGCCTATGACCGCCAGATCGCCCTGGCGCGAAAGCTGCGGGCCGGAGCACGCCACGACGCGGGCGTGGGCCAGTTCAAGGACGGCGCGGCCTTCTACGCCGCCGCCCTGAAGGCCACCACCACGACCGCCTTCACCCCCGACGAGGTGCACAAGATCGGCCTCGACCAGGGGGCGGAGATCGCCGACCGCATCGATGGCCTTCTCAAGGCCCAGGGCTATACGCGAGGGACGGTGGGCGCACGTCTGGCGGCCCTGACCAACGATCCGGCCCAGGTCTATCCAGATACGGACGAAGGCAAGGCCCAGGCCATCGCCTATTGCAACGACCGCCTAGCCGCCATCCGGCCGCGCCTGCCCACGCGCTTCAAGCGCCTGCCCCCCTATGCTTTCGAGGTCCGCCGGGTGCCCAAGAACCTGGAGGCCGGCGCCGCGGCGGCCTTTTCCCAGGGGCCCGCGCTGGACGGGTCACGCCCGGGCCTCGTCTATGTGAACCTGCACCACAGCTCCGACTGGCCCAAATGGACCCTGGCCAGCGTCATCTATCACGAGGGCCTGCCGGGCCATCAGCTGGAAGGCGGTCTCGCCCTCTCCAATCCGAACCTGCCCCTGATCCGCAAGACCATGGGCTTTTCCGGCTATGCCGAGGGCTGGGCCCTCTATGCCGAGCAGCTCGCCGACGAGATGGGCATGTACGAGACCGACCCCTTGAGCCGGATCGGCTATCTCCAGGCCCAGCTGTTCCGCGCCGCGCGCTGCGTCGTCGACACCGGCATCCATCATCTGGGCTGGAGCCGCGAAAAGGCCATCGGCTATTTCGTGGAGACGGTCGGCTATACGCCGGACCGCTCGGCCCTGGAGGTGGAGCGCTATTGCGTCAATCCCGGCCAGGCCTGCAGCTATAAGCTCGGTCACACGGTCTGGGTCCGCGCCCGGGCCCGGGCGGAAAAGGCGCTGGGCGCGCGCTATGACATCAAGGACTTCCACGCCGCGGGGCTCGACTGCGGCCGCGTGCCCCTGGAGATCCTGGACGGGGTCGTCGACCGGTGGATCGCGCAAAGCCAGGCCTGACCGTGCGCCTCCGAGCGCCGGCGACTGCGGCCCTGGCGGCGCTGTCCGTGTCCCTCGCGTTGGGGCCAGGGGCGGCCGCGCGGGCCGCGCCGCCGAGTCCCGATCCCGAGGCCACCGTGGTCTCGGAGTTCGTGGTCATCGCCCATGCGGGAGGGCCGGCCTGGTGGCGCGTCTCCTCGGCCCGCGGGACGGTCTGGGTCCTGGGCGTGCCCGAGGTCCTGCCGCACGGCCTCAAATGGGATCAGACCCTCCTGCGCCTGCGGCTCAAGGGCGCGCGCGAGCTGATCGGGGGCCCCGCGGTCACCGTGAGCTTCGGCGATATCTTCGCCCTGATGCGGCTGCGCGGCCAGCTTCGCGCGCACGGGCGGATGGAGGACGGCCTGGCGCCCGACCTTCGCGCCCGCTTCCTGGCCGACAAGGCGCGTCTGACCCGGGACCCGCGCGCCTATTCGGGATGGTCGCCCCTGGTGGCCAGCCTCCTGATGGCCCAGGACTTCCGGCGCGAGTCGCATCTGGACACACTGGAGCCGGCCAGATCGATCACCGCCCTGGCCCGGGCCGAGGGGGTCAAGGTGACGCCGGCCGGGTCCTATCGCCTCGTGCCCCTGCTGCGCGGGGCGCAGAGCGGCATGGACGCGGCGGGGCCGGAGTGCCTGGCGGATGTGCTGGACGAGATCGAGGCGGGACCGGACCGGGCCCGGGCGGCGGCGCAGGGCTGGGCGCGGGGCGACACCGCCATGGCTCTGACCGCCGCGCGCGGCTATGAGCGTTGCCTCAACGCCCTGCCCGGCTCCCTCAACCTGTCCGACCGCACGGCGGCCGACGCGGCCGCCGCCATCGGTAAGGCCGCCGACGCCGGGGGCGAGAGCGTCGCGATCATCAACCTGCGCACCCTGCTCGCCCAGACGGGGGCATTGCAAAGGCTACGCTCCGCCGGGTACCGGATCGACACGCCGAACTGATCGCCACGGGGGCGATGCGGCGCCTTCGAGAGGGATAACATGCGCGCGAAAGGTTTCCTGGTCGCGGCCCTGGCGGGGCTGACGGCGATCCCGGCCCTGGCCCAGACCGACGCCAAAGCCCACGCCCCGACGGCGACCGCGCCCCGGACGAACGCTCCGGCGGCGACGGCGAGCGCCGAGCCCTTCGTGCTGCACGAACTGGCGCCAGGCGTCTATGCGGCGATTGACGGCCCCGCCCATCAGGCCGGCTCCAACGCCGGGATCATCATCGGCGACGACGGCGTGGCCGTGGTGGACAGCTTCTTCACCCCCAAGGCCGCCCAGGCCCTGGTCGCCGCCGTCCATCGCCTGACGGACAAGCCGATCCGCTATGTGATCAACACCCACTATCATCTGGACCATACCGGCGGGGATGGGGTGCTGAAGGCCGCCGGGGCGGTGATCATCGCCCAGACCAATGTGCGCACCTGGCTGCACAGCGAAAATCCGCATCTGCTGGGCGATCATATGACCCCGGCGCTGAAGGCTGAGATCGACGCCCTGCCCGAGCCGGACATCACGGTGGATCGCCGCCTCACCCTGTGGCTTGGCGCCCGGCGGGTCGAGTTGCGCTACTGGCCCGGCCACACCGGCGGCGACCTGGTGGTCAGCGTACCCGACGCCAAGGTCGTGTTCTGCGGCGACCTCTTCTGGAACCACGTCTCGCCCAATCTGATCGACGGCACGGTCAGCCAGTGGATCGCCACCGATGCGGGCCTCGCCAAGGCCCCCGACGCGGAGGCGACCACCTTTGTCCCCGGCCACGGCGAGGTCGGCCGGATCGACGACCTGATCGCCTTCAAGGGCTATCTCTCCACGCTCTCCGCCGATGTCGTCGCCGCCCGGGTTCAGGGCCTTTCGGGTCAGACGCTCAGCGATGACGTCGCGGCGCGGATGAAGACCCGCTATGGCGACTGGTCGGCGTTCGGCTATTTCATTCCCAAGGAAATCGGCTTCATGGCCGCCGAGCTCGACGGGACGAAGGTCGTGCCCCAGCCGGCCAGCCCCGAAGCCGGAAAATAAAGACACGGATAAGGACGAAGCTTGGCCGCTCTGATCATCGGCGCGGGACTGGCGGGGCTGTCGGCCGGGGTGCGCCTGGCCGCCGCCGGCGTTCCGGTTCGCATCCTGGAGGCCTCGGCCCAGGCCGGGGGGCGCTGTCGCTCCTACCACGACCCCGTGCTGGAGATGACGCTCGACAACGGCAACCACCTCGTCCTGTCGGGCAATCGGGACGTGGCGGCCTATCTGGCGATGATCGGCGCGGCGGACCGGCTGCGAGGCCCCCGCGACGCCTCGCTCGATTTCTGCGACGTGCGCGAGGGGCGGCGCTGGACCATCCGGCCCAATGACGGGCCCGCGCCCTGGTGGCTGCTCGACCCGGCCCGGCGCGTGCCTGGGACCAAGGCGCGGGATTTTCTGGCCCTGGCGCGGCTTATGGCCGCCCCGCGCGGCGCGGCCATCGGCGAGGTCCTGCCCTGTCGGGGCGCCCTTTGGGACCGGCTCCTCGATCCCTTTCTCCTGGCGGCCCTGAACACCCCGGCGAAAGAAGGCTCGGCGGCCCTGGCCGGGGCGGTGATCGCCCAGTCCCTGGCGCGCGGGGGCAAGGCCTATCAGGCGCGCATCGCCTGGCCGCACCTGGCCAGCGCCTTTGTCGATCCCGCCCTTGCCTTCCTGGAGACCCGGGGCGGGCGGCTGCGGCTCGGAACGCCGGTCCGCGCCCTGGACTTCGCCGGCGGGCGGCTGGACCGCCTGGTCCTGGGAGATGGCGCCGTGCGGGTGGAGCGCGACGACGTGGTCATCCTGGCCGCCCCGCCCTGGATCGCCGCCGCCCTGGTCCCGGACCTTGTGGCGCCCGACCGCTTCCACGCCATCGTCAACGGCCACTTCAAGATCGCCCCGCCGCCGGGCGCGCCGGCCATTGTCGGGGTGATCGGGGGCGTGGCGGAATGGATCTTCGCCTTCGACGACCGGATCAGCGTCACGGTGAGCGCCGCCGACGCCCTGGCCGACAAGGACCGCGACGCGCTCATCGCCGCGCTGTGGGCGGACATCCGCGCCGTGCACCCGGGTCTGCCCGACGTCGCCCCGCCCGCGCGCATCGTCAAGGAGCGTCGCGCCACCTTCGCCGCCACGCCTTCGCAGAACGCCCGCCGCCCGGGCGCCGTCACCGCCTGGCCCAACCTGATCCTGGCGGGGGATTGGACGGACACGGGCCTGCCCGCCACGATCGAGGGCGCCCTGCGCTCGGGCCGCACAGCCGCCGCCCACGCGCTCAAACTTCTGGGCGAAGCGTGATAGGGAGCGGCGCCATGGATGACGCCAGCGCCCTGACCCACATCGCCGCCCCCGGCCTGGACGCGGCCATAGACCGCGCGGCCGCCGCCCTGCTCAAGCGCCAGCGCCCCGATGGCCACTGGGTGTTCGAGCTGGAGGCCGACGCCACCATCCCCGCCGAATATGTGCTGCTGCGCGCCTATCTGGGCGAGCCGGACGCGCCGGAGCTGGAAGCGAAGATCGGCCGTTATCTGCGCCGCATCCAGGCCGATCACGGGGGCTGGCCTCTGTTCCACGGCGGCGCCCTGGACGTCAGCTGCACGGTCAAGGCCTATTTCGCCCTGAAGATGATCGGCGATGCGCCCGATGCGCCGCACATGGTGAGAGCGCGCGAAGCCCTGCTGGCCCATGGCGGCGCCGGGGCCTGCAACGTCTTCACCCGCCTGCTCCTGGCCCTGTTCGGCATTCTCGACTGGCGCGCCACGCCCGAGATTCCCGTGGAGATCATGCATCTTCCGCGCTGGTTCCCGATCCATCTGAGCAAGATCAGCTACTGGGCGCGAACCGTGATCGTGCCGCTTCTGGTGCTTCGCGCCCTGCGCCCCCGGGCCCGCAATCCGCGCGGAGTGACCATCGACGAGCTGTTCCTGCAGCCGCCCGCGACCCTCACCGACCTGCCGCGCGGCGCCCACCAGAAGGAGCCCTGGGCCAGTCTGTTCTTCGCCCTGGACAAGGTCCTGCGCGTGGTGCGTCCGCACTTCCCCAAGGCCTCGCACGCCTCGGCCATCGCCAAGGCCCGCGCCTTTGTCGACGAACGCCTCAACGGCGTGGATGGCCTGGGCGCCATCTTCCCGGCCATGGCCAATGCGGTGATGATGTACGACGCCCTGGGCTTTGGCCCGGACTATCCCCAGCGCGCCATCGCCCGCGCCTCGGTGGAGAAGCTCCTGGTGGTCAAGGACGAGGAGGCCTATTGCCAGCCCTGCCTCTCGCCGGTCTGGGACACGGCCCTGGCGGCCCACGCCCTGCTGGAGACCGGATCGGAGCCCGCGCGCGCCGCCGTGGACCAGGGCCTCGCCTGGCTCAAACCCCTGCAGGTCCTGGACGTGAAGGGCGACTGGGCGGAATGGCGCCCGGACGTGAGGCCCGGCGGCTGGGCCTTCCAGTACCGAAACGATCACTATCCCGACCTCGACGACACGGCCGTGGTGGCCATGGCCATGGACCGGGCGCGGCGGGAGACGCCAGAGAGCGAGCGCTTCGAGACCGCCATCGATCGCGGCGTGGAGTGGGTGGTTGGGCTGCAAAGCCAAAACGGCGGCTGGGGCGCCTTCGACGCCGACAACACCTATCACTATCTCAACAACATCCCGTTCGCGGACCATGGCGCCCTGCTCGATCCGCCCACGGCCGATGTCAGCGCCCGTTGCGTCAGCCTGCTGGCCCAGCTGGGCGAGACGGCGCAGTCGCCGCGCATGAAGGCCGCGCTTGACTATCTCCGCGCCGAGCAGGAGCGCGACGGCAGCTGGTTCGGCCGTTGGGGCGTCAACTATGTCTATGGGACCTGGTCGGTCCTCTGCGCCCTGAACATGGCCGGTCTTGGTCCGGACGATCCCATGGTCGCGCGGGCGGCCGACTGGCTCATCGCCATCCAGAACCCGGACGGGGGCTGGGGCGAGGACTGCGACAGCTATCGCCTCGACTACAAGGGCTATGAGCCGGCGCCCAGCGCCGCCTCTCAGACCGCCTGGGCGGTGCTGGGCCTGATGGCGGCGGGCCGGGTGGACGATCCGGCCGTGGCGCGTGGCGTGGCCTGGCTCCAGGCCCGCCAGGGCGAGGACGGCGAGTGGGACGAGCCGGGCTATACCGGCGGCGGTTTCCCGCGCGTCTTCTATCTGCGCTATCACGGCTATTCGAAGTTCTTCCCGCTGTGGGCCCTGGCGCGCTACCGCAACCTCGTCCGCACCAACAGCCGCAGCGTCGCTTGGGGGATGTGACCCCGCCCCGCCCCGTGGCTGTGGTCGGCCTCCAGAGCGAGGCCCGGCGGATCGCGGATCTTGGCCTCGATATCCTCATTGGAGGCGGCGATAGCGCCGCCCTGGCGGCGAGGCTCGATGCGGCCCTGACCCAGGGCGCGGCAGGCGTCATCAGCCTGGGCCTCTGCGGCGCCCTCGATCCGACCCTTGGCCTTGGCGATCTGGTGATCGGCCAGAGCGTTTCGACCTCCAACGGCCTCTTCCGGGCCGATCCGGCCTGGACCCGGCGCCTGGCCGCGCGGCTGCCGGAGGCGCGCCTCGGCGTCGTGGCCGCGGAGGATCGCCCCGTGGTCCGCGCCCAGGACAAGCGCGACCTCGCCGCACGCACCGGCGCCCTGATCGCCGACATGGAATCCCACCTGGTCGCGCGCGCCGCGACCGCTCACAACCGCCCGTTTGTTGTGCTGCGTGCGCCCTCGGACCTCGCCTCTCAGACCCTGCCGCCCGCGGCCCTGGTCGGCATGAGACCCGACGGAGGGACCGACCTCGCCGCCGTTCTCGCGTCTCTGATCCGTGCGCCCGCCCAGCTGCCGGCCCTCATGGCCCTGGCCCGAGGCGCCGGGGCGGGGCTCAAGGCGCTGGAGCGCGCGGCGCGGGCGAGCGGCCCGGACTTCGCGTTCAGCGACGGGCCCTCAGGCGAGGCTTGAGCCAGGGCGAGGCTTGAGCCAGGGCGGGGCCCTGGCCTGCCCTTCCTACTCCGCCGGTTCGCGCTGGACCTTCCGGGCGCGGGGGTTCTTGGCCTTGATCTCGGCCAGCATCTTCTCGACGTGGGTGGAGAAGACGTACTGCGCCGGCCGCTCGTTCTCGCGCGAGACCTCCGGCGACATGGGCCCGTCGGTGCGCACGCCGGTGATGCTCAGCTCCAGGGCCTTGAGCGGGTTCTTCATGATCTGGGTGACGGCGCTGGCCTCGAAGCCCGAATGCACCATGCAGTCGGCGCACTTCTCGTAATTGCCCACGCCATAGGCGTCCCAGTCGGTCTCCTCCATCAGCTCCTTGAAGGTCTTGGCGTAGCCTTCCCCCAGCAGGTAGCAGGGCCGCTGCCAGCCGAACACGGTGCGCGTGGGGTTGCCCCACGGCGTGCATTGCAGGGTCTGATTTCCGGCCAGGAAGTCGAGGAACATGGTCGACTGGGTGAACGACCATTCCTTGGCGTTGCGCCCGCGCTTGAAGATCTCGCGGAACAGCTCCTTGGTCTTGGTGCGGTTGAGGAAGTGCGCCTGGTCGGGCGCCCGCTCATAGGCGTAGCCGGGCGAGATGGTGACGCCGTTGACGCCAACCGTCTTCATCTCGTCGAGGAAGCGGGCCACGCGCTCGGGGTCGGCGCCCTGGAACAGGGTGCAGTTGATCGACACCTGAAAGCCGCGCGCCTTGGCCTTCTGGATGGCGCGCACCGCGACCTCGTAGGTCCCGTCCTGGCACACCGACTTGTCGTGCATGACCTGGTCGCCATCGAGGTGCACCGACCAGGTGAACATCGGATCGGGCTGGTACTGGTCGAGCTTCTTCTCCAGCAACAGCGCGTTGGTGCACAGGATCACGAACTTTTTCCGGGCGAGGAAGCCACGCACGATCTTGGGCAGGTCGCGGTGCAGCAGGGGCTCGCCCCCGGCGATCGACACCACCGGCGCGCCGCACTCGTCGATCGCCTCCATGCACTGATCGTAGGAGAGCCGCTGGTTCAGGATCTCGTCCGGATAGTCGATCTTGCCGCAGCCGGCGCAGGCCAGATTGCAGCGGTACAGGGGCTCGAGCATAAGCACGAGCGGGTAGCGCTTGACCCCGCCAAAATGGTTGCGCGCGATATAAGCGCCGATCCGCGCCACCGCCTGGATGGGAATAGCCACGCCTCTAAGGCTCCTCTGATGCGCCGCGCACGCTGCCGATGCCGGCGGCTCAGCGCCGCCGCAGCTCCGCGGGAAGACGAAACTCGATGTGCTCTTCGACGCCCTGCATGGGCTCGACCGTGACGGGGCCGAGGGCGCGCAGCGCGGCGATCACCTCCTCCACCAGGGCCTCGGGCGCGGAGGCGCCGGCGGTAAGTCCGATCGAGCTCTTGCCGTCCAGCCAGGACGGATCGAGCGCGGACGCGTCGTCGATCAGGTAGCTGGGGAGGCCCTCCTCCAGCCCGATCTCGCGCAGGCGGTTGGAGTTGGAGCTGTTCTTGGCGCCCACCACCAGGATGACATCCGCCAGCTTGCACATCTCGCGCACCGCCGTCTGACGGTGCTGGGTGGCGTAGCAGATGTCCGAGGTGTCGGGCCCGACGATGTTCGAGAAGCGGTCCTTGAGCGCCTGGATCACGTCCTTGGTGTCGTCGACGCTGAGCGTGGTCTGGGTCACATAGGCGAGCGGCGCGTCAGAGGCGAAAGCCAGCGCCCCCACCTCTTCGGCGGTGGAAATCAGCGTCACCGGGGCGTCGATCTGGCCGACGGTCCCCTCCACCTCTGGGTGGCCGGCGTGGCCGATCAGGATCAGGGAGCGGCCCTGGCGGACATAGCGTTTGGCCTGGGCGTGGACCTTGGAGACCAGGGGGCAGGTGGCGTCGAGCACGGGCAGATCGCGCTCGGCCGCGGCCTTGACCACCGAGCGGGCCACACCATGGGCGCTGAACACCACGTGGGCGTTGTCGGGGGCCTGGTCGATCTCCTCCACGAAGACCGCGCCCTTGGCCTTGAGGTCCTCGACCACGCGCTTGTTGTGCACGATCTCGTGGCGGACATAGACCGGCTCCTGGTACTTCTCCAGGGCGCGCTCGACGATCTCGATGGCCCGCACGACGCCGGCGCAGAATCCGCGGGGCTGGGCCAGAATCACACGCATCACGAACCGTTCTGTTGCAGCCGCTGAAGACGGCTCGGTTGCACGGGAAAGGCGGCCGAGTTGGGGCGATTCCCCTTAAGGGCCCGGCGCGACGACGAAAAGTCTCATAGCAGGTAAGCGGCGCAAGCGGGAGTGCAAGTCGGGCGTCGCGGCGCAGGCGCCCCCCGGACGCCCCGAAATACGCCCAAACGCGCCTCAGAACCGGGCGGGAGCGATCTCCCCCGCGCTCAGACCCAGGGCGCGAACATCCTGCGGCAGGTCCTCGCCGAGGGCCAGGGCCGCCGCCGTCCGGCCCGAGGCGTCGGAGCTTTGCACGCCGTAGCCGCCCTGGCCCACCAGCCAGAAGAAGCCCGGCGCGGCCCGGTCATAGCCGATTACCGGATGCCGGTCGGGCGCGAAGGTGCGAAGGCCCGCCCAGGACCGCAGGATACGGCGCACCGGGATATCCGCCGCCGCCTGCATGCGCTCGACGCATTCGGCGATGGCCAGGTCCTCGGGCCAGGCGTCGTGCGGCGGGCTTGGAACCTCGTCGGCCGGCGAGACCAGTAGGCGTCCGGCCTCGGGCTTGAAATAGAAGGCCTCGTCCGCATCGATCACCGACGGCCAGGCCCCTGCGTCGACGCCCTCCGGCGCCTCGATGATGAAGGCGGTGCGCTTGAGCGGCGTCAGGCCCAGGGGCGCCACGCCGGCCAGGCCCGCGACGACATCGCCCCAGGCTCCGGCGGCGTTGATCACGACCCGCGCCATCAGGGTCTCGCCGGTCTTCAGCGTCACGCGCCAGGCGTTTGCCTCGCGCACGAGGCTTGTGACCTCCGCGTCCAACCGGATGTCGGCGCCGGTCTGACGGGCGGCGCGCAGATAGCCCTGGTGCAGGCCCTCCACGTCAATATCCATCGCCTCCGGCTCCTCCAGGGCCGCCACGACGTGATCGGCGCGCAAGGCGGGGCAGGCGGCCAGACAGGCGGCCTGGTCCAGCAGGCGATGGGCCACGCCCAGGCGCTGCGCCGCCGCCGCCAGGGATTCGATGATCGGACGCTGGGCCTCGGTCGCGATGTTCAGCACCCCACGCGGGGTGAGGATCGGATGGGGCGCGAAGCCGTCCGGGGGGGCGGACAGAAAGGCGCGACTGGCCACGCTCAGCGCCCGGAACGGCGCCGGGCCATAGAGGGGCGAGAACAGGGCCGCCGAGCGGCCGGTGGTGTGGTAGCCATGCGCGCTCTCGCGCTCGAGGATGGCGACGTGGCCCCGGGGGGCCAGGGCGGCGGCGGCCGAGGCGCCGGCGATGCCCGAACCGATGATGACAAAATCGACGACGCTCATGCGCTCCGCATCCCTTGGCGCCCCGTCGAGGGGGTGACGCGGCCCCGCGATATGTGCGACTTGCGCCGCATGTCCAGAGGGAGCCGTCCGCGTTGAGCCTCGCCAGAGACCCGGTTCTCATCACCGGCGCTTCCGGATTCGTCGGCTCGGCGGTGCTGCGCGCGGTCAGCGCGGCGGCGGCGGCGCGCGGCTTTGCCCCCCGCGCCCTGGTTCGCGCCTCCAGCCCGCGGGTCAATCTGGCCGGCGTCGCCTGCGAGATCGTCGAGGGCGACATGCGCTCGCCCGCGGACATGGACCGGGCCCTGCGCGACGTCCGGTATCTGTTCCATGTCGCCGCCGACTATCGCCTCTGGGCCCGCGATCCGCAGGACATCATCCGCGCCAATCGCGAGGGGACACGCACGGTGATGCAGGCGGCGCTCGACGCCGGGGTCGAGCGGGTCGTCTATACGAGCAGCGTGGCGACCCTGCGTGTGGGCGACGCGAGCGTCATCGCCGACGAGACCGCCCCCCTCGCCCCGGACGAGGCCATCGGCGCCTATAAGCGCAGCAAGGTGATCGCCGAGCGTCTGGTGGAGGAGATGGTCGCGGCGCGCGGCCTGCCGGCGGTGATCGTCAGTCCCTCGACGCCGATCGGCCCGCGCGACGTCAAGCCGACCCCCACGGGGCGGATCATTCTGGAGGCGGCGCAGGGCCGCATTCCCGCCTTCGTCGATACCGGCCTCAACCTCGTGCACGTGGACGACGTGGCCGCCGGCCATCTGGCGGCCCTGGATCGGGGCCGGATCGGAGAGCGCTACATTCTCGGCGGGCAGAACGCGACCCTGGCCCAGATGCTGGCCGAGATCGCCCGCCTGCTGGCCCGTCCGGCGCCGCGCCTGCGCCTGCCGCGCGCGCCGCTGTATCCCCTGGCCTGGGTGGCCGAAGGGGTAGCCCAGATCACCGGCAAGGAGCCGTTCGTCACCCGCGACGCCCTGAAGATGGCCTCGCATCACATGTTCTTCACCTCGGCGAAGGCGGAGGCGGAGCTGGGCTATTTCGCGCGGCCCTACGGCCAGGCCCTGGCCGACGCCCTGGCCTGGTTCGCGGCCGCCGGGCGTCTGTGAGGCCCCGCCGATGACGCCGATCTTGGGGCTCCTGATTGGTCTGAGCGCTCTGGCCGCCTGGATCTATCTGACGGCCGGGCGCGGGCGCTTCTGGCGCATGGCCGAACGGGACGACCGCGCCGAGCCGGCCCCGCCCGGGACTTGGCCATCGGTGGCCGCGGTGGTCCCGGCGCGCAATGAGGCCGACGTCATCGCCGCCTCCATCGGCGGGCTTCTCGCCCAGGACTATGCCGGCGCCTTCCGCGTGATCCTGGTGGACGACAACAGCGAGGACGGCACGGCGGCCGTCGCCCAAGGCGTCGCCCAAGGCGCGGCAGGCTCTGGCGCCCGGCTGGAGATCCTGCGCGGCGCGCCGCTCGAGCCGGGCTGGACCGGCAAGCTCTTCGCCATGCGCCAGGGCCTTGCCCGGGCCAGCGCCGCCGACCCGCCGCCGGACTACATCCTTTTTACCGACGCCGACATCGCCCACAGCCCCGACAATCTGACCCGCCTTGTGGCCCGGGCCGAGGCCGGCGGCCTCGTCCTGACCTCGCTGATGGCGGAGCTGAGCCAGAGAGCCTGGTTCGAGAAGCTGATGATCCCGGCCTTCGTGTTCTTCTTCGACATGCTCTACCCCTTTCCCTGGGCGAAGGATCCGGCGCGGCGCGAGGCGGCGGCGGCGGGGGGCTGCATGCTCGTCCGGCGCGAGGCCCTGGAGGCGGCCGGCGGCGTCGAGGCGATTCGCGGCGAGATCATCGATGACTGCGCCATGGGAGCCCTGCTCAAGCGCCAGGGCCCGATCTGGCTGGGCCTCACCCACCGCGCCCGGAGCCTTCGACCCTATGACAGCCTGGGCGATATCGGCCGGATGATCTCCCGCTCGGCCTATGCGCAGCTCGGCTATTCGCCGCTGAAGCTGATCGGGACGGTGCTGGGCCTCGCCCTCGTGTTCCTCGCGCCGCCGGTCCTGGCTCTGTTCGCCTCGGGCGGGGCGGCGTTCTGCGGCCTGGCGGCCTGGGTGCTGATGACCCTCGCCTTCCAGCCGATGCTGCGCTTCTATGGGCGCTCGCCGCTCTGGGGGCCGCTCCTGCCGCTGATCGCCGCGCTCTATCTGACCTTCACCTTCCGTTCGGCCCTGGATCACTGGGCCGGCCGGGGCGGCATGTGGAAGGGACGCGCCCAGGCGAACGCGGGGGCTCAAGCCGGGGCGGGCGCCGCATGAGCGTCTATCAAGGCTCGGGCAAGGGGCACCGCGACGAGAACTTCCCGGTGGCCTCGTTCCTGATCGCGCCGGAGCACCGCGACGTGGTCATGGCCTTCTATCGCGTCGCGCGACTCGCCGATGACATCGCCGACCACGAAAGCCTCTCCTCGCGCGAGAAGCTCGACCAGCTGGGCCAAGTCGAGGCCTGCCTCGACGGCGCCGGAACAGAGGTTCCCCAGGCCCTCGCCCTGCGCGACATTCTTCGCCAGCGCGGTCTCACCGACCAGCATGTGCGCGACCTGCTCGAAGCGTTCCGTCGCGACGCGGTCAAGGCGCGCTATGCCGACTGGGACGAGCTGATGGACTATTGCCGCTATTCCGCGGCGCCGGTGGGCCGGTTCGTGCTCGACGTCCACGGTGAGTCGCAGGCGACCTGGGCCGCTTCCGACGCCCTCTGCGCGGCGCTGCAGGTGATCAACCACCTCCAGGATTGCGGCAAGGACTACCGGCAGATCGACCGGGTCTACATCCCCGCCGACGCCCTGGCCGCAGCGGGCCTTCCGGTCGAGGCCCTGGGCGGGGCGGCGGCCTCGGGCCCCCTCCTCGGGGTCCTTCACGATCTGGCGCGACGCACGGCGGGCCTGCTCGAGACATCGCGCGCCCTGGCCGGTCAGGTGACGAGCACGCGCCTGGCGCTCGAGATCGGCGTCATCCAGTCCCTGGCCGAAGGACTGACCGCGCGCCTGGCGCACGGCGATCCCCTGGCGACCCGTATCGCCCTTCCCCCCGCCGCCCTCGCCGCCCAGACCGCCGGCGGGGTCCTGCGCGCCCTGACCGGCCGGCTCGCGTCTCGCGCCCGGCGCGCGGCTGCGGCATAAGCGCGGCCATGGCGAGTTCGCACACCTCCGTTCCCGCGCCCCCGGCATCCCAAGTCGCGGCCCCCGCGCCCCCTCGCGAGCCCGCCAGTCAGGTGCGCGGCAGCTCCTTCTACGCCGCCATGCGGCTTCTGCCCCCGGCCGAGCGGGCGGCCATGTACGCGGTCTATGATTTCTGCCGTCAGGTCGACGACATCGCCGACGACGAGGGCCCCAGTCCCAGCGCCCGCCGGGCGGAGCTGAACCGCTGGCGCGCCGCGCTTGAGGCCTATTACGCGACGGGCGAAATCCGGCCCGAGACCGCGCCGCTCGATCCGTACATCGTCCGTTACGGCCTCTTGCTGGCCGACTTCCTGGCGGTGATCGACGGCATGGAGATGGATGTGGGCGAGCCGATCCGGGCGCCGGACTTCGCCACGCTCGACCTCTATTGCGACCGGGTGGCCAGCGCCGTGGGGCGCCTGTCGGTGCGCATCTTCGGCATGCCGCCGGCCGCCGGCGTGGACCTGGCCCATCATCTGGGCCGCGCCCTGCAGTTCACCAACATCCTGCGCGACCTGGACGAGGACGCCAACAATGGCCGCCTCTACCTGCCCGCCGAGGCCCTGGCCGCCGCGGGGATCGCCGGATCGGAGCCGCGCGCGGTGGTGGATCATCCCGCCATCGACGCCGCCGCCCGCTGGCTGGCGGTCAAGGCCAAGGCCCACTACGCGGCCGCAGAGGCGATCATCGCCTCCCGACCCGGCGGTCGCCTGCGCGCCCCGCGCCTGATGATCGGCGTCTATGGCCTCTATCTGCGGCGGATGCTGGCCGACGGCTGGCGCGCGCCCCGCCGCCGTCACAGCCTCGGCAAGGCGCGCCTTCTCTGGATCGTCCTCAGCCGGGGCCTGGCGAAGTAGAGCGCGCGCCCTTACGGCGTCGCGCCCAGCTTCCGGGTCAGATAGTCCGCCGTCGCCGTATCGGCCTCGAGCCAGGACTGATAGCGCAAGAAGCCGTGGATCTCGTTGGGGATCACGAGCTCCTCAAAGCTGACGCCCTTCTCCTGGAGCCGCCGGGCGAGATCCACCGTCTGGTGGAACATCACATTGCGGTCGTCGTCGCCCTGGATCAGCAGGACCGGCGAGGTCCAGGTGGCGATGTCGGCGACCGGCGAGGCCTTCCAGGCCACGTCCCGGGCGGCGAAATAGTCGCCCTGCTCATAGCGCTTGGGCGGTCCGCCCATGTATTTGTTCATCTCATCGGGCCAGTCGTGCACGCCGTGGAAGTCGACCCCGGCCTTGAACACATCCGAATTGCGCGCCAGGGCGAGCGCGGTGAGATAGCCGCCATAGGACCCGCCCCAGATGCCGATGCGCCGCGGGTCGACCTCCGGAAGGGCCTGGAGGAACTTCGCACCCGCCTGAACGTCGAGATATTCCGACGCGCCGCGGAAGCCGGCATGGGCGGGGTGCTGGAAGTCGCGGCCATAGCCGATGCCAAGGCGATAATTGACCGACAGCACGACGAAGCCGTGCGTCGCCAGATACTCGTTCACCGCATAGGCGTTGCTGTAATAGTCCATATAGCTCCAGCCGAGCAGCATCTGCCGGGGCGGTCCGCCATGGACGAAGATCACCGCCGGCTTCCGGGCCGCGCCGCCGCTCGCCTCGAACAGATCGCCATGGATGGTGAGGCCATCCGATGAGGTGAAGGTCACCGCCCGGGGCGTCACCAGGCTTGCGGTCGGATAGTCGGCGCCGCTGCCGGTGGAGAGGGTCTGGCGCCCCTGCTGGCCGTGCCGCACCAGGGCGATGCGCGTCGGATCCCGGGGCCCGGCCTCGACGAAGGCCACCGCGTGGCTGAGCGCCGCGGGCTCGTATTCCAGCCCTTCGCCGCTGGTCAGGGCGACCGGCGCCCCGCCCGCCACCGGGACCGCGAAGATGTGGCGGCGCTCCAGATCGTGCGGTGCGGCGCCGGTATTGGCGTCATAAATGACCTGCGACCCGTCGGGGCTGAAATCGACGTGCTCGACCATGAAGTCGCCCGGCGTCAGGAGCGTCTGCGCCCCCCCGGCGGCCGGGATTTCGTAGAGATGCTCCCAGCCATCCTGTTCGGAGAGGAACACCAGGCGGTCGCCGGCCGCCCAGTGCAGGTTGGCCCCGCCGGCCACGTCCGGATAGGAGTCGCGCGGCCCGGCGCCCGAGGCCCAGACGGTCTCGCCCTTGCCGTCCCGGGCGTCGGCCACATGGATCGACCAGGGCTCGGGCGTCTCGGTGAGGATCGGCTTGGGCGGGCCGCCATCGCCCTCGGTGCGGATAAAGGCGATCTTCGCGCCGTCCGGCGACCAGCGCGGCATCGCGTCCTTGTCCGTGGAGGGCGACAGATAAAGGAGCGGCGTGGCGTCGTCGCGATAGACGCCGACAAAGGCGTGGTCGCCGCGGTTGGAGACGAAGGCCAGGGCGTCGCCCGACGGCGACCAGGCGATCTCCCCGTCCTCGCCCCGGTCGAAGAACAGGCGATGCGCTTCGCCCTTGCCGTCCGTGGACGCGGTCCAGATCTGGTGATCCTTCTCGAAGGCCAGGCGCCCCGTGGCCGAGACCGCAGGCGCATCGCCGTCGGCCAGCTTCACCGGCGCGCGCGCGCCATCGGTCGGCGCGGTCCAGATCTCCAGCTTGGGCTGGACGGGGCTTTTGTCCGGATCGGGGGCGAGGCCGCCCTCGGCCGGCCAGTTGGCGTCGTGATCGCCGCCGCGCACCCAGAACACCCGCGCGCCATCGGCCGACAGGACCAGATCCTGCAGCTCCTGGCCGTCATCGGCGGCTTGGTGCGTGATCTCGACGGGCTTGTAGTCCGGCCCCCTGGCGGCCCAGATGTTGCGCACCCCACGCACCACTTCGACCCAGGCGATCACATCGGCCTTGGGGGCGGCGACGAGGTTGGTCTGGAACGGATAGCCGAGGATGGCCTTCAGGCTGGCGGGGGGCGCCGATGCGGGCGCGGGGTCGGGCGCCGCCTGGACCGTCGCGCCAGCGCCGATGCCCGCGGCGAGGGCCGCAAGGCTCACCAGACCTGTCGCCAGAGCACGATGCGTTTTGGTGGACTCGGCGAAGATGCTGAATCGCGCTCCACCTTCAAGGCCTTGAGCGCGTTGCGAAGCGCCGGGTCGGTTCCGTCCAAACGCCATGCGCTTGAGGCCCGTCCAGTTCCTTCCACCCATGGCGCTCTCCCTCAGCCTTTGTCTTATCGTTCACGGCGAGGCCCGATCATGACCAGACGCGCCGCTTCCCCGTCTTAGCGGCTTGCACGGCTGTTGCCCAAGCCTGCAATTCTCGCGCCGGAATGGGCCGCGGACGCTTGACCGAACCGTACGGTATTCCTAGACGCCGCGCGTGCGCCAGACATCGCAACCCTTTTCGATCCGCGCGGCGAACCGCGTCGCCGTGGGCGCCCCCGTCCTGGCCGCGATGCTCGCCGGCCTTTTGGCCGCCTGCGCCCCACACAAGCCCGCCCCGCCCCCGCCGCCCGTGGCCGTGGCCGCGCCGCTCGCCATGACCATGGTCGACTGGGACGACTATGAGGGCCAGTTCGCCGCCGAAAATACCGTCGACATCCGCCCCCGCGTCTCAGGCTACCTGATCCGGATCGGCTTCAAGGACGGCGACCGCGTCAAGAAGGGCCAGGTCCTGTTCGAGATCGATCCGCGCCCGTACGAGGCGGCGCTCGATCAGGCCAAGGGGGTGG
This sequence comes from Caulobacteraceae bacterium, assembly GCA_027452265.1. Taxonomy (GTDB): domain Bacteria; phylum Pseudomonadota; class Alphaproteobacteria; order Caulobacterales; family Caulobacteraceae; genus Acaudatibacter. Next base: position 7,433 of record DAIDGR010000026.1, on the reverse strand, counting down.
AGGCGCACGCCCAGGCGGCCCTTATCAACGCCCGGGAGCAGCGCGACCGCGGCCGGGTTCTGCTGGCGGCCAAGGCGATCAGCCAGCAGGCCTTCGAGAGCCTCGACGCGGCCGCCTCTCAGGCGGAGGCGGACCTGGCGACGGCCAGGGCCAATGTCCGGGCGGCGGCGCTCAATGTCGCCTTCACCAAGGTCGTCGCGCCCCTGGACGGCCGGGTCTCAGACCGGCGGGTCTCGCCCGGCAATCTCGTCACCGCCGACACCACGGTTCTGACCAATATCGTCAGCCTCAATCCGATCTGGTTCGACTTCTCCGGCCCAGAGTCGCTGTATCTCAAGGCGCGACGCCGGATGCTGGCGGACGGCAAGGGCCATGACGCCCCCCTGCCGGTGCAGATCCAGCTTCAGGACCAGACCACCTACGCCCTCAAGGGCCGGATCGATTTCGTCGACAACCAGATCGACCCCGGCTCCGGCGCCATCCGCGAGCGGGCGGTGATCGAGAACGCCGACGGCCTTCTGACGCCGGGCATGTTCGGTCACCTCAAGCTTCAAGGCTCGGACCCCTATCCCGCCCTGATGATTCCCGACTCGGCGATCCTGACCGACCTCAACCGCCGCGTGGTCTATCTGGTGGGCCCCGATGACAAGGTGGTCGCCGCGCCGATCACGCCCGGGCCGGTGTGGCGGGGCCTTCGGGTGGTGCGCGCGGGCCTCAAGCCCGGCGACCGGGTGATCATCGATGGGCTGAACGGCGCGCGGCCGGGGGCGCAGGTGCGGCCGCATCCGGGGGTCATCGCGCCCCTCGCCACCCGGGGCGACGCGGATCCCGGCTATGTCTCGCCGACGCCGACGAGCGCCACGCCGGCCGTTTCCGAACCCGCCTCTCGAAACGCCTCTCGAAACGCCTCTGGGGCCTCATGAGGCTGTCGCACTTCTTCATCGACCGGCCGGTCTTCGCGGCCGTGGTCGCCGTCGTCATCACCCTTCTGGGCGTCATCGCCTATCCGAGCCTGCCGGTGGGGCAGTATCCGGAGATCTCTCCGCCCACCGTGACCATCACGGCCGCCTATCCCGGCGCCTCGGCCGAGACCATCGCCAATACCGTCTCCGATCCCATCGAAGAGTCCGTAAACGGGGTCGAAAAGCTGCTCTACATGTCGTCCCAGTCCACCGGCGACGGCAAGCTTCAGATCACCTGCACCTTCGCGCTCGGCAGCGATCCCAATGTCGATCAGGTTCTGGTGGAGAACCGGGTCCAGAACGCCACGCCCCTCCTGCCCACCGAGGTTCAGGCGGCCGGGGTGACGGTGCGCAAGGCCACGCCCGACTTCCTCCTGGCGATCCACATGTATTCGCCCGACGGCTCGCGCGACCAGCAGTACATCGCCAACTATGTCGGCCTGCACATCAAGGATGAGATCCTGCGCATCTATGGCGTGGGCGACCTGGCCACCCGGGCGGCGCGCGACTTCGCGATGCGCATCTGGATCGACCCGGACCGGGCGGCCGCGCGCGGGGTCACCGCCGACGATATCGTCGCCGCCCTGAGGTCGCACAATGTGCAGGTGGCCGCCGGCGCGGTGGGCCAGCCGCCCCAGAGCGCGGGCGTGAGCGCCTATCAGCTCAATGTCGAGGCCAAGGGCCGGCTCTCCACGCCACAGGAGTTCGGCGACATCGTCATCAAGAGCGACTCCACCGGCCGGGTCACCCGCATCATCGACGTGGCCCGCGTGGAGCTGGGGGCGGCCGACTACACCACCGACGCCTTCCTCAACGACAAACCGGCCGTGGCCTTCGGCGTGCTACAGCTCCCTGGCTCCAACGCCGTCCAGACTGAGCGGGCGATCAAGGCCAAGATGGCGGAGCTGCGCAAAAGCTTCCCGCCCGGCCTCGACTACCGGATCATCTACGACCCCACCGACTACGTGAACGCCTCGATCAAGGAGGTGTACAAAACCCTGTTCGAGGCCCTGCTGCTGGTCGTCGTCGTGGTTCTGGTCTTCCTGCAGAGCTGGCGCGCGGCGGTGATCCCGGTGGTGGCCATTCCGGTTTCGCTGATCGGCACCTTCGCGGTCATGGCGGCCTTCGGCTTTTCGCTGAACACCCTGTCCCTGTTCGGCCTCGTCCTGGCCATCGGCATCGTCGTCGACGACGCCATCGTCGTGGTCGAGAACATCGAGCGCCACCTGCGCGAGGGCAAGTCGCCTTCGGAGGCCGCGCACCAGACCATGGACGAGGTCGGCGGGGCCCTGATCGCCATCGCCCTGGTGCTGTGCGCCGTGTTCGTGCCCAGCGCCTTCATCGGCGGCATTTCCGGCCAGTTCTACAAGCAGTTCGCCCTGACCATCGCCACCGCGACGGTGATCTCCCTGGTCGTCTCCCTGACCCTCTCCCCGGCCCTGGCGGCCCTGCTGATGCGTCCGCACGACGCCGGTCACGCGGAGACGGCCACCTGGCGCAGTCGTCCGCTCGCCCGGTTCGGCCGGGCCTTCAACACCGCCTTCGACGCCCTGAGCGGCCGCTATTCGCGCTTCATCCACCGGGTGGTGCGCATCCTGGTGGTCATGCTCGCCCTCTATGCCGGTCTCCTGGCCCTGACCGGCTGGCGGCTGGAGGCCACGCCGCGCGGCTTCATCCCCGACCAGGATCAGGGCAACATCATCGTCTCGGGGACCCTGCCGCCGGGCGCCTCCCTGGCGCGCACCGATCAAGTGGCGCAGGAGATCATCCGCTCCATGCTCAAGGAGCCCGGCATCCTGGCCGGATCGGTCTATGCCGGGGTCGACCCCACGACCCAGACCACCGCCTCCAACGGCATCCAGATCTATCTGATCTTCCAGCCTTTCGCGTGGCGGGAGGCGCACCATCTGAGCTATCGCCAGCTCCTCGCCCACCTGCGCGCCCGGGCCGCCACCTTCACCGACGCCGATGTGCGGATCATCGAACAGCCTCCCGTGCGGGGTCTTGGCGTCACCGGCGGCTTCAAGATGATCGTCGAGGACCAGGCCGGCGGCTCGTTGCAGCGTCTGGAGCAGGTGGCCAATGCCGTGGCCATGGCGGCCGACAAGGACCCGGTGATCGACCGGGCCTTCGTCACCTTCAATACCCGGACCCCGCGGATCTTCGCCGATATCGACCGGCTCAAGGCCGAAATGCTGGGCGTCCCCGACAGCGCCGTGTTCGACACCCTCCAGGTCTATCTCGGCTCGGAGTTCATCAACGACTTCAATCTCTTTAACCGCACCTTCCAGGTCTATGCCCAGGCCGATCAGCGCTTCCGCCAGGACCCGGCGCAGATCGCCACCTTCCAGACCCGCTCGACATCGGGCGCCATGGTGCCCCTGGGCTCGGTGATCAATGTCCACCGCACCACCGGTCCGTACCGGGTGCTGCGCTACAATCTCTATCAGGCGGCGGAGGTCCAGGGCGGGGTCAGGCCCGGCTATTCGAGCGGCCAGGGTCTGGCGGCCATGGAGAAGATCGCGCGCCGCGTCCTTCCCCCGGGCTACGGCTTTGAATGGACGGAGCTTTCCTATCAGGAGAAGCTGGCGGGCAATACCGGCATGCTGGTCTTCGGGCTCGCCGTGGTGTTCGTCTATCTCGTTCTGGCGGCCCTGTATGAGAGCGTGACCCTGCCGCTCTCGGTGATCCTGATCGTGCCCATGTGCATCCTGGCGGCGATGATCGGCATCAATATCTGGGGCCTGGACAACTCCATCCTGACCCAGGTGGGCCTGATCGTTCTCGTCGGGCTGGCGGCGAAGAATGCCATCCTGATCGTCGAGTTCGCGCGCCAGGGCGAAATGGAGCTGGGCCTGGAGCGGCATGAGGCGGCCGCGGAGGCCGGTCGCACCCGGCTCCGTCCGATCCTGATGACCTCCTTCGCCTTCATCTTCGGCGTCGCGCCCCTGGCCTTCGCGGCCGGCGCCGGGGCGGAGATGCGCCGGGCCCTGGGCGTGGCCGTGTTCGCCGGCATGATCGGGGTCACCGGCTTTGGCCTGATCTTCACCCCCGCCTTCTACGTCGTCTTCCGCAACCTCTCCGACCGCCTGCCCAAGCCGGCGCGGCATCGCGCGGCGAGCCCACCCGACGCGGCCTCCACGGGGTCCTCATGAGAGGCGCGGCGCGCCTTGGTCTGATCCTTGCGGCGGGCGCCCTGGCGGCCGGCTGTGTCGTCGGGCCGCGCTACGTGGCGCCCTCGCCGCCGGCCTCCGCCCGGGGACCGCTCCAGAGCGCCGCAGCCGGCGTCACCGATCCGGCGCCCCTGCCCGCCCACTGGTGGCGGCTGTATGACGATCCGGCCCTGGACGCGCTGGTGACCAAGGCCCTGCGCGAGAACGACGATCTGAAGGTCGCCCAGGCCAACCTCCTCTACGCCCAGGCCGCGCTGCGCGAGGCGGAGGACGGCCGCTTCCCCGGCACGACGCTCACCACCCAGGCCGACTACGGCAAGGCCTTCCTGCCCACCAAGCTCCTGGCCTCCCCGCGCACCTATGAGCTAGCCGGGTTCAACGCCTCCTATCAGGTTGATCTGTTCGGGCGCCTGACCCAGACCATCCGCGCCGCCCGCGCGGACGCGGAGGCCGCCGCGGCCGCCCGCGACCTGGTACGCGTCACCGTGGCGGCGGAGACGGCCAGCGCCTACGCCGCCGCCTGCGGCTATGGCGAGCAGCTCGCCGCCGCGCGCGAGTCCCTGGCCGTGGTCCAGCGCGGCTATGACCTCGCCGTGGCCCAGCGCGACGCCGGGGCCCTGTCCGATTTCGAGGTGGATCAGGAACGGGCCCTGCTGGAGCAGACCCGCGCCGCCATTCCGCCTCTCGAAGGCGCCCGCCGCGCCCAGCTCTTCGTCCTCACCGCCCTGCTGGGCGAGACGCCCGACCACGTCCCGGCGGCCGCCTCGGCCTGTATCGCCCCGCCCCGCCTCGCCCAGCCCCTGCCCGTGGGCGATGGCGCGGCCCTCCTCAAGCGGCGTCCCGACGTGCGCGAGGCCGACCGGACCCTGGCCGCCGCCACCGCCCATATCGGCGTCGCCGTCTCGGCCCTCTATCCCACCATCACCCTGGGGGGCGGCTACAATGCCGGGGCGATCTCGCCCGCGGGCCTGGGAAAGATCGCCAACGCCACCTATTCGGTCGGGCCATTGGTCAGCTGGAGCGTGCCCAACCTGCTCCTGGCCCGCGACCAGATCCGCCAGGCCAATGCCGAGGCCCAGGGCGCCCTGGCCAGCTTCGACTCCACCCTGGTCAAGGCCTTGAGCGAGACCGAGCAGGCCCTCTCCGTCTACGAGGCGGAGCTGGCCCGCCACGACGCCCTGGCCGCGGCCCGGACCGCCGCCCAGAACGCCCTGTCGCCCGCCCAGGTCCAGTTCAAGGCCGGGTCCTACAGCGTCGTGGACCTGCTGAGCGTCCAGGCCGCCGCGGTGAACGCCAACCAAGCCCTCGCCGCCTCCGATCAGGCCCTGGCCGCCGACCAGATCGCGGTCTTCCAGGCGCTGGGCGGCGGCTGGCAGGACGCCCCGCCGGTCAACCTCCCGCCCCCGCCGCGCTGAGCCAGGCATGCGGCGACGTCACTAAACCCCTTGATTAACTTTTCGCGCCCGATTAGTTAGGCATATGCTTAACCAATCGCCAAGCCTGGACCGCGTCTTCCATGCCCTCGCCGACCCCACGCGCCTGGCTCTGGTGGAGCGGCTGGGACGGGGGGCCGCGCCCGTCAGCGCCCTGGCCGAGCCCCTCGCCATGTCCCTGCCCGCGGTGCTGCAGCATCTGAATGTGCTGGAGGGCGCGGGCCTGGTGCGCAGCGAAAAGCGGGGCCGGGTGCGCACCTGCGCCCTTCAGACCGAGGCGCTGGACCGCCTCGACGCCTGGCTCGCCGCCCAGCGGTCGGAGTGGGAGCAGCGCCTGGATCGTCTCACCGCCTATCTCGACGCGCTCGGCGACGCCGACGCCTGACCCCCGCGAGGACCCACCCGATGTCCACATCCGCACCCACCGCCACACCCGGCCCACGCCTGCGCTTCGTTCGCGACCTTCACGTCCCGCGCGAGCTGGTCTTCCAGGCCTGGACCCGGGGCGAGCATGTCGCGCGCTGGTTCGCGCCTCAGCCCTTGACCGTTCCGGACGTCCGGATCGAGGGTCGCATCGGCGGCGCCTGGGACCTGACCATGGAGACGCCCACGGGCGAGCGCCATCGCATGGAGGGCGAGGTGCTGGAATGCGATCCGCCCTCGCGCCTCGTCATCCGCATGCGGGTGTTCGGGCCCCATGACCGCGAGGTGTTCCACGCCCACACGGTGATCGTCCTGACCCCCGGTCCCTCGGGCGGAACGCGGATGGAGATCGACCAGGCCTTCGAGGTCCTGGCGCCCGATCTCGCCCGCGACATGCTGGCGGGCGCCGAAACGGGGTGGGCCTCGACCCTGGACAATCTCGGCCGCGAGATCGCCCGGATGCTGGGCCAGACCAAAGCGGCGCCGGCTCAGCATGGCGAGTTCCGCATCGTGCGCGACCTTGGCCACACCCCGTCCCGGATTTGGCGCGCCTTCACCGATCCGGCCGCCAAGGCGCGCTGGTTCGGCCGCGCGGCGGAGGGCCTGGAGGTGATCGCGCGGGAGATGGATGTGCGCCCAGGCGGCGCCGAGCGCCTGGTCGGTCGCTGGACCGACGGCACGGTGTCCGACTTCCGGGCCGTCTATCTCGACGTCGTCGCCGAACGGCGCCTCATCTACGCCTATGAGATGCGACTCAATGACCGCCTGATCTCGGTCTCCCTGGCGACCCTGGAGATCGCCGCCCGGGCGGGCGGAGCGCGTCTCACCCTCACCGAGCAGGGCGCCTTCCTCGACGGCTACGAGGACAAAGGCTCCCGTGAGCACGGCACCGGGGCGCTGCTGGACCGGTTGGGCGAGACCCTCGCGGCGGCGGCGGACTAGGTGCAGGCCCCGGTCATGGCGCCGGCGTCAGCGTCATGACGCAGTTTGCCAGCGCCTCCCATTTCGGCCGGGGGATCCAGTTCGGATAGGGCTCGAATGTGGCGCGGATCAGCTCGGACCACGGGCGAAGCTGGACTTGCCGGCCGGACTTGGTGCCGCGATAGACGATGTCGGAACTCGTTGCGTCCCACAGCACGAGCGAGGTCTCCACCGCCACCCCGGGGGAGTCGATCGTCGTCTCGGCCTTGGCCCCGGCTGCGGGCAGGGGGACCGTGTCGGACAGCGTGAGGCGGAAAGTGTCCTGGCTGATCCTCAGCGTGCCGCCGCCGGCTGTCCCGGTGGCCGGGCTGCTGAACAGCTCCGCCCGGTTCAGCAGATAACCGGAGGCACGCGCTTCGGCGCACGCCTTGTTGGCGCTGAACGTGTATTGGCCGGCGAACGCGGCATAGCCTCGCCGTTCGATCGCCGCCGCGTCGATCGCGCGGCGGCTGGCAAAGGTC
>DAIDGR010000025.1 GCA_027452265.1 Caulobacteraceae bacterium | reverse complement strand
CGTCATGGGCCAGGGGCCGCACCACGCCCTCCCAGCGCCGGCAGAGATAGAGCGGCATCAAGAGATGGGCGTCGTCATAGGCGTGGCTGGCGAAGACGAAGGGCGCGAGGCAGGCCTTGGCGACCTGGATCCCCAGCTCCTCTTCCAGCTCGCGGATCAGGCAGCCCTCCGGCGTCTCGCCCGGCTCGATCTTGCCGCCGGGAAACTCCCACAGCCCGCCAAGACTCTTGCCGGCGGGCCTCTGGCCGATCAGCACCCGGCCATCGACATCAATCAGGGCGCAGGCGACCACCAGCAGCAGGCTCATCGACGCGGTCTCCTTCAAGGCTCGGCGCGTCTTATCACGCCAGGTCAGGTGCGGCGTCAGGCCTCGCGCGGGGCCGTCCCCGTGTTGTCTGGCGCGAAATTGGGTGGGATAGGCTTTGCCGCATGTCCAAGCGCTTCCACTTCATCTCCGGGCTGCCTCGCTCTGGCTCCACGCTGTTGAGTTCACTGCTCCGGCAGAATCCCGCCGTCCACGCCCGTGTCGCCAGCCCCCTCTTCGAGCTGGTTCAGGCCGTACAGCCAAAGCTCAGCCGACAGAGCGAGTTCTATACCTTCTACGACAACAGCGTTCGGCGATCCGTCCTGAAGGGCTTGTTCGAGTCCTACTATTCCGGTGTGGACAGGAAGGTCATTTTCGATTCGAACCGCTTGTGGACGACGCGGTTGCCGCTTCTGCTTGAGCTGTTCCCGAACATGCTCGTGGTCTGCATGGTGCGGGACGTCGAGGAGATCCTGAACAGCTTCGAACGCCAGTTCTCGGCCAACCCGCTGGAGACCACCGCGGCGTTCGGCTTCACGGCCGGCAGCTCCATCTATTCGCGCATGGACCAGTTGATGAACTCGGAACTGGGGACGGTGGGCCTTCCTTGGCTTGGCCTGCGCGAGGCGTGGTATGGTCCCCACGCGGATCGGCTTGTGGTGGTCGATTACGACCGTCTCGTCGCCCATCCCAGGGACGTGATGGGAATGCTGAGCGAGGCCCTCAAGCTGCCGCCGCACGTCTACACCTTCGACAACGTCGCCTACAGCGAGGCCGAGTACGACTCCAATCTCGGCATGCCGGGGCTGCATTCGGTGCGTAAGACCATCGCCAAGGTGGCGTACGAGATGCGTTTGCCGCCCGACCTCGCCGCCAAAAACTCGGGGCACTCGTTCTGGAAGACCCCCCAGACAGGCAAGCCGTCCAAGGTGATTCTGTAGCGTCCTGCCTCGAAGCCGCCCTAATCAGGAGTTGCGGCTCCCCGGTCCGCATCAATCCGACAGGCGAGGCGTCGCGTTCCCTTCACAGCGAAATGCGCGTCGGCGCCAAGGCCTGGCGCGCCGGTTCTAGGCGCTCCGATCGAAATTCGCCCCGGAACACAATCGCGAAACATTCCCATTGGATTCTGTCCTCTACACGTAGGGAGGACCCGGACGAATGCGGTATGGTCATGCGATCGCGATGACGATGGTCTCGGCTCTGGCGGCCGGGCCTGCCCTGGCGGAGACCAGTCCGACGGCGTCGCCCACCGGCCAGGTCGCCTACAATCAGGCCTCACCCTACGGCCCCACCTCGCCTACAAGTCCGTCGTCCTACGGCCCGACTTCGCCCAGCGGCGGGTCCTCGGCCTATGGGGCGCCCCCAGCTTACGGCGCGCCGCCGCCTTACGGATCGCCTCCCGGGTACGGGCCGCCCCCGCACGGCCGGCCAGGCGGCGGAGGCTGGGTCGTATCCGAGCCGGATATCCACGCCTTTTCCGGGCCCAGGGCCGAAATCCGGTTCGGCTGGTCGCAGCTGAGCGGACCGGGAGCGCCCGTGGGCGGTTACGGGGGCTATGGCGGCTATTGCGGCGGGTACTGTGGCGGCTACAGCCAGAACCTGAGCAGCAACTTCACGGTCGGCGGCGAAATCGGCTACGACCTCCCGATCGCCGGGCGCTTTACCCTGGGCCCGTATGGGCGGATCACGACCAATCTCAGCACGTCCAGCGGGTGTCTGGCCTGTGCCGGGGACGATTACAGCGCCGGCGTGCGCGCCGGGGTGATGCTGAGCCCGCGCGTCCTCATTTACGGCAAGGTCGGATACAACAGGCTGAAGAGCACCATCAATTACTCCTACGCGAACAATTCCGGGGCCACTTTGAGCGCGTCGACGAAATTCGACTATACGGGTGAAGAATTCGGGATAGGCGTCGACTACACCCTATGGAAAAAGGCCTATATCGGCTTCGAGGTATTGGATGATACCTACGGAAACGGAGATCCCTATTACAACGCCAACAACCGGATCGATATTGGCCTCATTTTCGGAACGCACTTCTAAGGCGCGGACGTCTCTGACGCAGGCCTTTCCCCTCCATCTCGACCCTCGGCGCACATCCTCGCGGGGTGTGCCTGAGCGCTGACAGCCGCCCCGCCGCGATGGCGGGCGTGTCCTTGCCGCGATCTGCTTCCAGAACAGCCCACACCTTCAGAGCAGGGCCGGCTTGTTTACATACCAACCGGTTGGTACAAGCGGCCTATGGCTCGGCCGGACGCCCGCGAGAGACTGCTCGACGCCGCCGTGACGCTGTTTCGGCGAAACGGTTATGCCGCGACCTCGGTGGATGCCCTGTGCGCCGCCGCGGGGGTGACCAAGGGGGCCTTCTTCCATCACTTCAAGAGCAAGGACGCGCTGGGCGTCGCGGCGGCGGAGCACTGGACCGCCACCACCTCGGCCCTGTTTGCGACGGCGGCCTATCACGATCCGGGCGATCCGCTGGAGCGCGTCCGGGCCTATCTCGATTTCCGAAGGGCCCTGGCGGTCGGCGCGCTCGAAGAGATCACCTGCCTGGCCGGAACGCTGGCGCAGGAGACCTATGCCAGCCATCCCGCCATCGCCCAGGCCTGCGGCGACAGCATCTGCGGCCATGCCGGGGTGCTGGAGGACGATATCGCTCAGGCCATGGCGCGCCATGGCGTGAGAGCAGGCTGGACGGCCCGGAGCCTCGCCCTGCACGTCCAGGTCGTGCTGCAAGGCGCCTTCGTCGTGGCCAAGGCGCGTGGCGAGCCGGGCCTCGTCGCCGAGAGCCTCGACCACCTGAGATCCTATATCGACGCCCTGTTCGGCGCGTCGCGCGAAAGCCCACCCTCAACGCCGGAGAAGATCCCATGAGCGCCGCCAAAGCCTCGCGCCGGAGCCTGATCGGCGCGGCCGGACTGGCCCTGACCGCATCCGGGGCCGCACAGGCCAAAGGCCCGGACGCGGCGCCCTCCTCCGCGGAGGCGACCATACGGCGCTTCTATGGCCTCTGGCGCCAGCCGGACTGGGCCCCGTTTGACGCCATCATGGCCGACAGCTTCACCTTCTCCAGCCCACATGGCGACGACCACATCGACAAGGCCGCCTTCAAGACCCGTTGCTGGGAGACCCAGAAGGACTTCACCCGGGCGCTGGAGATCGAGCGCCTGTTCGCCAAGGGCGACGACGCGTTCGTGCAGTATCTGGGCCATACGGCCAACGGCAAGACGTTCCGAAATGTCGAATTCGTGGAGGTCAGAGCCGGCAAAATCGCTTCGGTGACCTGTTACTTCGGCGGCGCGGATAGCTTTCCCTCCGCCGTCAGCGCGCAAAGCTGAGCGACCTCAGGGAGACGCGGTCACCGCCTCGACAAAGGCGCGGCCCGCGGCGCTGAGGCGTCGCTCCTTATGGGTGACAAGATCGAAATGCCGCGGCGGTAGGTCGAAGGCCAGGCGGGTGAGACGTCCGGCGGCCACGAGCGAGGCGGCGGCCAGCTCGGAGACGGCCGCGATCCACCCCCCCTCCTCCGCTGCCGAAAGCACCGCCTCATTGGACGGAAGTTCGAGACCGACGGAGAGCGCCTGGATCTGCACCCCGCGTTCGGCGAGGCCCCGTTCGAAATGGGCCCTCGTTCCGGACCCCGGCTCCCGCAGCACCCAGCGGGCCGCCTGAAGCGCTGAGAGGCTTACCGCCCTCCCCACCAGAGGGTGCGAGGGCGCCGCATAGAGGCCGATCCTGTCCTCAGCCAGACCCTGACGCAGAAGGGCGGGGTGATCATCGCCCCCCTCGATAAAGCCAAGCTCGGCGCGGCCCTCCACCACCGCCTGGGCGGTCTCGGCGCTGTTGCCGGTGAGCATGGCGATGTCGAGGCCGGGATGGACCGTGGCGAACCGGGCGAGGCGTCGGGGCAGCCAATAGGTCGAGACGGTCTGGCTCGCGGCCACGTGCAGGACCCCGCGCTTAAGCCCGGCAAGGTCGGTCAGGGCCTGCTCGGCGGCCCGGGCGCGGAGCAGGACAGCCGTGGCCTCGGTAAGAAACGTGCGCCCGGCCTCGGTAAGGACGAGCCCCCGGCCCACCCGGTCGAACAGCCTGACCTGATAACGCGCCTCCAGGGCGGCGACGGCGGCGCTGACGGCGGACTGAGTGAGGCCCAGAGCCTGGGCGGCCTTCGTCATGTGCGCGCGCTCGGCGACAAAAACGAAGATGCGAAGCTGCTCCAGCGTCATGGCGTTTAATCGCCTTGGTCGATGGATTTGTCAATTACAATGCGTTGGATAGATTGATTGTGCGCGCGCATGGATGCCGCACCATGGTTGCGTTCGCCTCCGGATCGAAACACGGCGCCTCGCCTTCCCGCGAGGGGATCTGGCGTGTCGCCCCGGGCCTCGCCCTTTGCGGGGCCCTGGCCCTGGCGGCCTTCCTTGTGCAGGGCCTGGAGGCGCGGGCCCTGGGGCGCGCCTGGCTGGAGGCCGTGGCCCTGGCCATCCTTTTCGGCGCCCTGGTGCGGGCGGTCTGGACGCCGTCGGCGGCCTGGCGGCCGGGGATCGACATAGGCGCCAAGCTGGTTCTGGAGATCGCGGTGGTGCTGCTGGGCGCGACCATCGACGCCCGGGCTCTGGCTGGCGTCGGGGCGCCCCTCCTGGCCGGGATCGCGGCCCTTGTCCTGACGGCCATCGCCGCCAGCTTCGCGCTGGGACGGTGGCTTGGCCTGCCCCGGCGGATGGCGATCCTGATCGCCTGCGGCAACGCTATCTGCGGGAACTCCGCCATCGCGGCCGTGGCCCCCGTGATCGGCGCCGACGGCGAGGATGTCGCCGCCGCCATCTCCTTCACCGCCGCCCTTGGCGTGGCCCTGGTGTTGGCCCTGCCCCTGGCGGCCGTCGCCCTGCATGTCAGCCACGGCGCCTTTGGCGTCTTCGCCGGCCTCACCGTCTATGCCGTGCCCCAGGTCCTGGCCGCCACCGCGCCGGTCAGCGCCCTGTCGGTCCAGATGGGGACCCTGACGAAGCTCACCCGGGTGCTGATGCTGGGCCCGGTCGTGGCGCTCCTCTCGCTGCTCGACCTTCGCGATCGCACGGAGATCGACGAGCCCGCGCCGGCCGTCACAGCCGGCGAGCGGCCGAAATCAGGGGGTGGACGCGCGGGGCGCGCCCGGCCGGCCCTGCATCAGCTTTTGCCCTGGTTCATCCTGGGCTTCATCGCCCTGCTGGCGGCGCGCACCGCCGGCCTCGTCCCGGGGGCCTGGGCCGGCCCCGCGGGCGCCGGCGCCAATGCCCTGACCCTGGTCTCCATGGCCGCCCTCGGTCTGGGGGTCGATCTCAAGGCCCTGTCCCGGGCGGGCCTTCGGGTGAGCGCGGTGGTGGTGCTGTCCATCGCCATCATCTCTGTGCTGGCGACCCTGCTGATCGTCGGCCTCCGGGTCACTTGAGCCAGATCATGGCCGCCTCAGCCAATGAGGCCTAGTTATGACGTGCACGCGGCTGGCGCGCGCCGCGGTCAGGCAGGGTCAGGGCGTTGCGTGACCGGCGCATCGGCGCGACTCTCCGGCGAGAGGGACCGGGATGTGCTGAACACGGAACTCGAGCTGAAATTCGCGGTTTCGGAGGCGGATCTCACAGCCCTCTCGGCTCACCCCGCCCTTGCGGGCCCGCGCACCGAAGCACGCTTGATCAGCTCCTACTTCGACACGCCCCTGCGCGCGCTCGAACGCGCGGGCCTTAGTCTACGCTTGCGACGAGAGGATGGGGCTTGGGTGCAAACCCTGAAAGGGGGGTATGCCCCGGGCGACCTCGCGCGCCTGGAATGGCGCCACCGCCTCGTCGAGCCAGAACGCAGGCCCGGGCGCGCGCGGCGCCCGCAACCTTTTCGGATGGCCCTCGCGGACACACCGGCCGCGCCGCTGATCCGCGGACAGCGCCTGCGTTCCGTCTTCACGATCGATGTCACCCGCGCGGTCCAGCGGTACAGGGAGGACGGGGCGATCATTGAGGTCGCCCTCGACCGCGGCGTCCTCAAGGCCGGGTCCCTGAAGGAGCCGATCCTGGAGCTGGAGCTGGAACGGCTGTCGGGCGACAGCGCCGCCCTCTTCACCCTCGCCAGGTCGCTGGCCAACCTCGCGCCCCTCTGGCCTCGCCTGGTCAGCAAGGCCGACCGCGGATATGCCCTCGCCGCCGCGGCGGCGCAGACCGGCCCTTCCCGCCGCCCGGCAAGACGAGAATGGAAGGCCCTGAGTCAGGACCCGCCCACCCTTGAAGCGTTCGGCGCCATCGCCCATCACGCCCTGGCCGAGACCACAGAGCGCCTTCTCGATCTGAGGGCCCGCCGGGGCGCGGACACCCTGCACCAGATGCGCGTGAGCCTGCGGCGACTCGACGCGGCGCTTCAGCTGTTCGGTCCCGCCGTTCGTGACGGCGAGTGGGCGCACGTCCGGGCCGCAGGCCGCGATCTTGCGCAACGCCTCGACGCGGCGCGGGAGATGCATGTGTTCCTGCGTCAGGTCAGCCGTGGGTGCGGTCCGGGCCTTCGTCGATCTGAAGAGGCGCGGGCCGCGCGCGAGGCCCGCGCGGCGCTGTTGCGGGCGATCCGCCGCATGCGCGCGGCGGCGCTTGACGAGGCCCTGGCCTCGTTCGACGCTCCAGGCGCCTCGAAGGGCGTCATGGCGATCCTGTCCTGGCTGGATGACGCCGCATGGAACCGAACGCACGACGCCACGCGACGCGCGCGCCAGACCCTGGCTCTGAGCGCGTTCATCGCCCCGCGTTTGCAGCGGCTGCGCCGACGCGTTCTCGCGGTGGGCGATAAGTTGGAGGGTCTGAGCCCCTCAGCGCGCCACAAGCTGCGCCTCAAGGTCAAGCGATTGCGATACGCCGCCATCGATACGAGCGCGCCATTCGACCGTCCGGGCCGGACAAGGCGATTCTTGAATGCCCTGACCCAGGTCCAGGATGCCCTGGGCGACCTCAACGATCTCGCCGCGACGCCCAAACTCGCCCACGCGGCGGCGCGGGAAGCCGGGACGGAGGGGTGTTTCCTGGCAGGACGTCTCGCCGCCGAGGCGATCGCGCGAGAGCCGGCCGCCCTGAAGCGCGCCGCCCGTGCGATCCGCCGGCTGAAAGATGCCGAGCCCTTCTGGGTCTGAGGCGACGGGAACGAAGTCAATGGCTGTTGACAAACGGGGGCTTCGGGACTGACCTGTCGCGACAAGGGTTTGCGACGCGGCGGCGCGCCGAGGCGACGAACCTGCCCGGGAGAGACGCCATGAACATCGCCGTGACGCCCCAGACGATCGCCGACGCCGCCCGCGAGGAGGCCGCGTCCACGCCGCTGGAGGCGCTCAATCCCGCCAAGACCGAGCGTTTTCCAGCCGACACGATCTGGCCCGTGTTCGCCCGGTTGCGCCGGGAGGACCCGGTCCACTTCACGGCCGAGAGCGATTTTGGCCCCTACTGGTCGGTGACCCGGTGGGAGGACATTATGGCCGTGGACACCAACAATCTCGACTATTCCTCGGCCGAGGGGATCAGCCTCGCCAACCTCAAATCGCTCGAAGAGCAGGACAAGGTGTTCGCCGCCATGGGTCGCGAGCGCCGTCGGCGTGGTGGGGCGGGTTTCATCACCATGGACGAGCCCGAACACAGCGTGCACCGCAAGGCCGTCAGCCCGGCCGTGGCGCCGGCCAACATCGCCCATATGGCCCCCGTCGTTCGCCAGCGGGCCGGAGCGATCCTCGACAGCCTGCCGATCGGCCAGCCCTTCGACTGGGTCGACCTGGTGTCCAAGGAACTCACGGCCATGACCCTGGCCACGTTGTTCGACTTCCCCTTCGAGCAGCGGCGCAAGCTGCCCTACTGGTCGGACATGGTGACCAACCAGCCGGGCCACGGGCCGGTGCAGAGCTGGATGCACAAGTTCGAGGCGATCCAGGAGTGCTTCGGCGCGTTCGACGCCCTGTGGAGCGAACGTCTCAACGGCCCGCCGAACATCGACCTGATCTCCATGCTGACCCAGCATCCCGAGACCCGGTCCATGGACCAGGACCAGTATCACGGCACGGTGGTCCTGCTGATCGTCGGGGGCAACGACACCACCCGCAACACGATCTCCGGCAGCGTCTATGCGCTGAACAAGAACCCCGGCGAGTATGACAAGCTGCGCGCCAATCCGGGCCTGATCCCGTCCATGGTCTCCGAGACGATCCGCTGGCAGACGCCGCTGGCGCATATGATGCGCGTGGCCTTGCGCGACATGGAGCTGGGCGGCAAGACCATCCGGCAGGGGGACAAGGTGGTCATGTGGTACATTTCGGGCAATCGCGATGAGAGCGTCATCGACAACCCCGACGCCTACATCATCGACCGCGAGCGGCCCCGCCAGCACCTGTCGTTCGGATTCGGCGTGCATCGCTGCGTCGGCAACCGCGTGGCGGAAATGCAGCTGACCATCATCTGGGAAGAGATCCTCAAGCGCTTCCCTCGCATCGATCTGGTGGAGGAGCCGGTGCGCACCCACTCCTCCTTCGTGCATGGCTATGAAAGCCTCAAGGTGGTGATCCCGGCCCGCGCCTGACCTCCGATGTCGCCGGTCGCCGCGCTCGAACGGCCCGCCGCCCCCCGGCGGCGCGACGCCGCCGCCACCCGTGCGGCCATGCTGGAGGCGGCCAAGCGGCAGTTCGCCGCGCTTGGCTACGACCGGGCGGTGCTGCGCGACATCGCGGCTGAAGCCGGCGCGGACGTGGCCCTGATCAAACGCTATTTCGGCGGCAAGGAAGGGCTGTTCGTCGAGGCGCTCAAGTCCGCCATCGGCGGGCCCGACCGGCTACGCGGCTGGGACCGCGCCGGCTTTGCACGCGAAATCGCCACCCTGATGGCCGGGGACCCGCACGCTCACGAGGAGCGGACCCAGACCTTTCAGTTCCTGCTGCGCGCCGCCACCTCGCCCAGCACCGCGCCCTTGCTCAACCTTGCCGTGCAGGAGCGCTTTCTGGGACCGATCCGCGACTGGCTGGGCGGCGAGAACGCCCAGGCCCGGGCCAGGGTCCTGGCGGCGGTTCACATCGGCTTTCTGGTGGAGCGCCTGATCCGGGGCGAGGCCTTGGTCGGCGCCGAGCGCGAGGCCTTCATCGACCGCGCCGCGGCGGCGCTGGACGCGGTGGTCCAGAGCTGAGGCGAGGGCCTTAACCGAAGCGATAGCTGGACAGGGCGATGGCCCCGGCGAAGGCGTCCTCGTGATAGACGCGCGTCGCCGCCTCGTCCTCCGCCGCGCCAAGGGCCGCCATCAGGGGCAGCAGGTGCTCCTCTCGCGGATGCGCCAGGCGGGCCGCCGGAGCCTGCTCCCAGGTCAGGAGCCGCCTTGTGCGATCGGCGGGGGAGGCCCGCAAGGTCTCGTCGAGCCAGGCGTCGAATCTCCGTGAGACCTGCGCGCCCGCCGGGCTCCAGGCCCGGAGGTTATGATAGCTGGAGCCGCTGCCGATGATCAGCACACCCTCCTCACGCAAGGGCGCCAGAAGCCGGCCGGCGGCGAGGTGCTCGGCCGGATCGAGGCCGGTCTTGAGCGAGAGCTGCACCACCGGCGTCTTCGCCTCCGGGAACAGGGGTTGCATCAGGCTGAAGGTCCCGTGATCGAAGCCGCGCTCGGCGTCTTCCACCGTCTTCACCCCGCCTGCGCGCAGGAGATCGGCGACGCGCCGCGCCAGGGTGGGCGAGCCGGGGGCCGGATAGCGGATGGCGTAGGTGTGAGGCGGGAAGCCGTAATAGTCGTAGATCATACCCGGCGCGGCCGATGACGAGACGGCGAAGTCGGACGCCTCCCAATGGGCGGTGATCACCAGGATCGCGCGTGGCGGCATGGGAAGGGTGGCGCGGACGGCGACAAGCGCGGCCTCGAGCTGGTCATAGGCCCCGGCGACCTCGTCCTTCATCCACGGCCAGGGGCCGCCGCCATGGGTCAGGAAATAAACGGGCATGGGCGCGAGGGGCATGGGATCTCCGGTGAGGTCGGCCCCGGACGCGGCGGGGGATTCGCGCCCGGGACCTGTGGGGGGGCGGGAGCCTTGGGGGCGCCCGATGGAAGGGTCTGGCGGGTCGGCTCAACGCCGACGGAGCGTACGGTCCAGGCTCCAGGACCCGCCGCCCGCGGCCGCCAGGTAAAGAAAGATGAAGGCAAACAGGATCGCCGGTTCGCCCTGGTTCAGGGCCGGGAAGAACCCGCGCGGCGCGTGGGCCATGAAATAGGCCACGGCCATCTCGCCAGAGGCGATGAAGGCGGCCGGGCGGGTAAAAAGACCCAGCGTGATCAGGCTGCCCGCCGCCACCTCGATGGTCCCCGCCGCCAGAAAGAGGGGCGGAAGGGGATGAGGCAAGCCGGGCATGGGCGCCGGAAATCCCACCAGCTTCATCAGGCCATGCTCCATGAAAAGCAGGGCGACGACGACGCGCACGGCCGCCAGGATGGCGGGGGCGTGTGGCGACAGCAACTCGGTCAGGCCGCGCACCGTGACGGGGGTGGACGGGGCGGCCTCGGCGTGGATCGACATGGGATGAGCCTCCAAATCAGGAAGAGCCCCATATTGTCGTTTCTGTTTGATTGATCATTATAGGAAAATGACACTCTGAATTTCCTATGGGTTGATGAACCATGGACCAGCTCACCGGCCTGCGCGTGGCCTGTCTGGTGGCGGACCTGAAGAGCTTTTCCGCGGCCGGCGCCCGGCTTGGCCTCTCGCCCGCCATGACCAGCAAGCATGTCATGGCCCTGGAGCGACGTCTCGGCGTGCGCCTTTTCAACCGCACCAGCCGCCACGTCAGTCTGACCGAAGCGGGCAACCTGTTCGTGGACCAGGCGCGTCATGCTCTTGAGAGCCTGGACGAGGCCGAGGCCAATCTCAGTCAGGCGAGCTCCGCGCCCCAGGGCGTGCTACGGATGAGCGCGCCGGTGTGGATGGCCAATCCGCACTTCGCCGCCCTGATCGGCGCCTACCGGGCGCGATATCCGGGGGTGAAGCTTGAGGTCGAACTGAGCGGCCGCTTCGTCAACCTGGTGGAAGAGGGTTTCGACCTTGCCCTGCGGGCGACCTTCCATCCGAGTCCGGGCCTGATCGCACGGCGGCTCGGAAACCTGGCCTTCCTGCTGGTCGCGTCCCCGACCTTTCTCGATGGGGCCGGGCGCCCGCGCCAGCCGGCCGACCTCAAGGGCGCCGCGCTCCTGGCCTATCACCCCCTTCTGGCCGACGGGGTCGTCAAGCTGGACAGCGCGGAGGGAACGGAAAGCGTGACCCTTGACCCTGTTTTGCAGAGCGCCAACGAGACGCTGCTGCACGAGGCGGCCCTGGCTGGCCTGGGCGTGGCCATCCTTCCGCGGTTCCTGGTGGAGCGGGACATTGCCGAGGGGCGGTTGGAGCGTCTCCTGGAAGGCTGGACGACCCTCCCCCGGCCGCTCTTCGCGGTCTATCCGAGCCGCCGCTATCTCACGGCCAAGGTCCGCACCTTTCTTGACGCCTTGGTGGAGGCGAAGCTGTTCAGCTAGGGCGCCGTCCAGCGGGGTCCCGCACCAGGGCGGTAAGGGCCTCCAGGGCCGGGGCGGCCTCGCGCAGCTCGCGCAGATGCCCCGCCGACAAACGCCACAAAACCCCCTCCGCCGCCGGGGTCAGCGTCAGAATGACACGCCGCCGGTCACCCTGGGCGGAATGACGCTCGATCAGACCCACCCGGACCATGCGGTCGGCCAGTTCGGCGGCGCTGTTGGGCGCCAGGAGCAGTTGCTCGGCCAGATAGCCGACGCTGGCGCTTTCACCCGGCGGCGCCGCCTTCACGGCCAGCAGGGCCTGGTGCTGCTGGGCGGTCAAGCCTTCCGCGCGCGCGGCCGCCTCGCTGAAAGCCAGAAAGCGCCGCAGGGCGTGGCGAAAGGCGGCGAGCCGCTCATAGCCCCCGGGCGGCAGGTCGCCGGGATCGTCAGCGGATTCGGTTTCGTCAGGCCGAGGCGATGGCGCGGCGAGATGAGGCGATGGGTTGGGCACGGCTTGGCTCTTGAGTTATATCGGTATCCGATATAGTCGCTTCACGATCATATACGGGAGGCGGCTGCGCGTCTCCCCCCTCTTCCTCCCCCTCTTCACCGTCGAGTGCCCATGAACAGCGTCCCCTCCCCCGGCGCCGCGCCGCGACTTGGCGATTTTACCACTGACCGCCGCGTTCTCCTGCTTGTCGCCCTGGCGGCCGTGGTCGGCCTCGGCGGGCTTCTGGGCGCCTGGAGCCTGGTCAAGCTGATCGCCCTGGCCACCAATCTGGCCTGGTATGGCCGCGTCAGCGCGGTCACCGTGGCGCCCTCGCACGCGCCCCTGAGCGTCTGGACCGTGGTGCGGCCGGTGGTGGGCGGCCTGTTGGTCGGACTGATGGCCCGCTTCGGCTCCGAGCGCATCCGCGGTCATGGGATTCCTGAAGCCCTGGAGGCGATCCTCATCGAGGGGAGCCGGATGCACCCCAAGGTCGCCCTGCTCAAGCCGATCTCCTCGGCCATCTCCATCGGCAGTGGCGGCCCGTTTGGGGCGGAGGGCCCGATCATCATGACAGGCGGGGCGCTCGGCTCGCTGCTGGGCCAGCTCTTCGCCATGACCGCGGCCGAGCGAAAGACCCTGTTGGCCGCGGGGGCGGCCGCTGGGATGACCGGAATCTTCGGGACGCCCCTGGCGGCGGTGGCTCTGGCCGTGGAGTTGCTGCTCTTTGAATGGAAGCCGCGAAGCTTCATCCCCGTGGCTACGGCGGCGGCCGTCGCCATTGGCCTTCGGCCCCTCATGTTTCCCGACCTGCCCTTGTTCCCGTTTCCGTTCATGCCGCACCTGCCGGCCTGGAGCCTCCTGGCCTGCGCCGGGGTTGGCGTCGTCGCCGGTCTTCAGTCCGGCCTGTGCACGCGTCTTCTTTACGCCGCCGAGGACCTGTTCGAGCGCCTGCCTGTGCACTGGATGTGGTGGCCGGCCCTGGGCGGACTTGTGGTGGGCCTGGGCGGCCTGATTCAGCCCCGGGCCCTCGGCGTCGGCTACGATGTAATCGGCGATCTGATCGGCGGACACATGACGATCCCGGCGGTCTCCGCCCTGTTGCTGGTCAAGGCCGCGATCTGGCTGGTGGCGCTGTCGTCTGGGACTTCCGGCGGCGTTCTGGCGCCCCTGCTGATCCTGGGCGGAGCGCTTGGCTGGCTGGAGGGGCTCTATCTGCCGGGGAGCCAGGGGCTGTGGGCCATCATCGGCATGGGCGCGATCATGGGCGGCGTCATGCGGACGCCCTTCACCGGAACGCTGTTCGCCGTCGAGTTGACCGGCAATGTCCACCTTCTGGCCCCGGTCCTCGTCGCGGCCACCGCCGCCTACGCCACCACGGTGCTCGGGCTTCGGCGTTCCATTCTGACCGAGAAGATCAGCCGGCGGGGCGGCCACCTGACGCGCGAATACAGCGCCGACCCGCTGGAGCTGGCGCGGGTGGCCGAGATCATGACCACGGCGCTCGAGACCCTGTCCGCCGCCATGCCGCTCGACGCGGCCGCCGCCTTCCTCGCGGGCGAGGGCGCGCATCGCAAGGCCTGGCCGGTGGTCGCGGACGGGGGCGGCTTCATTGCCTTTGCCGACGCCGCCTCGGTGGCCGCCCTGAAGGCGAGCGCGGGCCCCGAGGCGCCTCTGGCCGTCCTCGCCTCAGAGACCCCTCCGCCGAGCCTTTCGCCTCAGGAGCGCGCCTCGGACGCCGCGGCGCGGATGATCGCCCATGGGGTGGGTCGGCTTCCGGTTCTGGACCCCGCGAGCGGCAGCCTTGTCGGCGTCGTGACCCGCACCGATCTGATGCGCCCGCGCGCCGCTCAGCGGCTGGCCGAAAGCGAGCGACAGGCCTTCCTTCTGCGCCGGGCGACCGAGTCCGGGATTCCCTGAGGTCCGGGTCAGCCGATCCCGCGCGGCGCCGGGCCCCTATCCGACGCGCTCAAGGGCAAAAAGGGCCACCCCGCCCACGGTGAGGACGGGCAGGGGCAGGCCAGCCTGGGCCAGCACCCGGCCCGGGACGAGGCTTTCGGCGCCATCGGCAAGCGCCGGCGCGCGCTTCATGCTCGCCTCCGGCCGGGGCGAGGGGTTGAGAAGGCGGACGCGCCAGCTTGCCGCTTCGTCGAGTCCCGCCAGACGCAGAGGCGCGGGGCTTGCCGTGCGCGGAAGATCGAGTTGGACGGCGCTGACCAGCGCGCCCTCCGGATCCACGGCCATCAGGGCGGCGAGGCCAGGTTCGGGATGCGAAAGACGGACCAGGCGGCCGCCATGGAGGCGCGCCCGATGGCTCTTATGCAGCGCAATCATCCGCGCCAGGGTGGCGCGCTCGGCCTCGCTGAAGGTGCGCACATCCGCCTCCACGCCCATATGGCCGAAGAGGGCCGTGGCCGCGCGCAGGGTCATGCCCGAACGGGCGCCTGTGATCGGGTTGGTCGCCGCCGCCACATGTGCGCCCATGACCTCGGGCGGGAAGAAGATGGAAAAGGTGCGGTGCAGCTTCTGGCGCACCGTCGGATCGTTGTTGTCGGAGGTCCAGATGCGCTCGCTGCGCCTGAGAATCTCGTAGTCGGCCCGTCCGCCGCCCGAGGCGCAGGACTCGATCTCCACGGCGGGATGAGCCGCGCGCAGGCGATCGATCAGGGCATAGACCGCACGCGTCTGGGCGTGAACCGCCGGCCGTCCCCGGCTTGCGGGGTGGGTGAGGTCGCGATTCATGTCCCATTTCAGGTAGGCGATGGGGTGTGCGCTCAAGAGGGCGTCAAGCTGGGCGAAGATCGCCTCGGCGACCTCGGGACGGCTGAGGTCGAGCACATACTGGCCCCGGCCGAGCGGCTGGGCGCGGCCTTCGTCTCCCAGAACCCAGTCGGGATGGGCCTCAAGCAGCGCGGACCGCCGATTGGCCATCTCGGGCTCGACCCAGAGGCCAAAGGCCATGCCCAGGGAACGCACGTGATCGATCAGAGGCGTCAGGCCCTGCGGGTATTTGAGGGGATCGGCGCGCCAGTCGCCCAGGCTGGTCGTGTCGTCATCACGCCCGACGAACCAGCCGTCATCGAGCACGAAGCGCTCGACGCCCAGCGCCGCGGCCTGGGCGGCGAGGTCCTTGAGGGTCTCAAGGTCGTGGCGGAAATAGACCGCCTCCCAGGTGTTGAAGGTCACCGGGCGCGGGCGCGCCGCAAGCCGTCCGCCCAGGATGGTCTGACGCACAAAGGGGTGAAGGCGGGCCGACAGGCCGTTCAGGCCGGCCGCATCGCGCGCCGCATAGAGGGTCGGCGTTTCGTAGGCCTCGCCGGGTTCGAGGTTCATCTCCCCGGGCAGGAACAGCTCACCCGCCTGAACCTGAAGACGGCCATCGCGCAGCCGCTCCAGAATTACCCGGCTTGAGCCGCTCCAGGCCAGGTGGAGGCCCATGACCTCGCCATGGTCCTCATCGAACCCAGGCTGGCCGACCACCGCGAAGGGTGGGGCATGGTGCGAGGTGCGACCGGTGCGGTTGTCCTTGATCCAGGCGCCCGTGGCGATCCGCGCCCGGACCGGGGTCATCTCCGCCGCCCATCGACCGTCGAACAGGAGGGCCTCGTCATGATCGAGCGGCAGAGCGATAGCCGCCAGCCAGTCGACGCCAAGGACCGTGGCGCCGGTGTTCTCGAGGCGCGAGGCGAAGGCCGCGACACCGGTCGCCGGATCAAGGGCGAGGGTTAGGACAAGGCGCAGGCCGGCGCGCACGTCCTCCAGGGTCAACCGCGCGTCGTGGGGTGTGGCCTCGACCGTGACGAGGCGCGGGTCGGCGAGGAAGGTTCCATCTCCGCGACGAATTTCGAGGGCGGGAAAGCCCGTGAAGCCGCGCGCCGCGGTGGGCGACAGGTCGAGAGCCTCGCCGCCATCGAGCATGCCGTGGGGCACGGCGCGCGGGGCGAGCGCGGCGGCGACGCGCGCATCCGCCTCCCCGATATCCTCTCCCCACCAGATGAGGGACGGAACGCCGTTCGCGACGTCGAGGACCAGACTCTGCCCGCCTCCGGTGAGCCGAACCTGCGCCCCACTCACGCGGAGACGCCCGCCGCATAGGGCGCGAGGTCGATGCCAGGATAGCGCGCGGCCACGTCGCGAAGGGTCTGGGGCCGCCAGTAGGGGCTGCCGGGCGGAGGCCAGCCGAACAGGTCGCGCTGACGCACACTCATGCGCACCATGGCCTCGGTCATGCCCTTCCACTCAGCGTGGTTGGGCCAGGCCATCTTGCCCCGCCAGGGATAGCCGCGGGCCTGGAAGTCCACCAGCATGGCGAAGCGCGACCGGCCGGGCGCGGTGAAGTCCGAACCGCGATGCATGACGTCGGTTCTGTAGATCATCAGCGAGCCCGCCGGGGCGGTGGCCGCCACATCCTTGTCGAACAGTTCGCCCATGGGGAGCTGGCCCGGGATCAGGGGAATGTCGCGGGTGTGCTCCAGGGGCACGAGCTTGGTTGGACCATCCTGTTCGGTCACGTCCGAGAGCAGGATGAAGGTGGTCATCTGAGGCAGAAAACCGTCTGTACACGGAACGACCAGGGTATGGTTGCCAAAGTCGCGATGATGCGGCTGGTCGTAATTGACGGCGCCAGAATACTTCGCCCACAACTCGACCTTGTAGATTTCAATCGCCTCGGTCCCGCAGAACCGCTCGGCCGCGTCGACGAGGTCGGACAGGACAGGCAGACGGTTCAACGCCCAGGAGCCGTACGGAAAGAAGCGCAGGCCGGAAAACTGGCTCTTTGAGAACTTGGGATAGGCCCCTGGATCCGCGAAGTAGGCCTCGGGTCGGGGATAGAGGTCCCACAGGGCCTCCTGCGCCTCAGCCAGGGTCGCCTTGTCGAGAAATCCCTCAATCACGACAAATCCGCGGTCCCAAGCCTCGGCGAGCTGGGCGTCGGTCAGGCGCATCTTGGCCTCCTCATGTCACAGCCGGGCGACGAAACCATCGAGGCCGGGCGTCTCAACCCGCAGCGCGAAGAGTGAGCCGGCCAGGCGGTCCCCCTCGTGCGTCATCATCGCCGCCGTGGTGATGTACAGCGTACGAAGGTCCGCCCCGCCAAAGGCGCAGGTGGTGATGTTGCGCACCGGCATCTCGATCACCTGTGCGATGGCGCCGTCGGGCTCGACCACGACGATACAGCCCCCGCCGAAGCGGCAGTTCCACAACCGCCCGGCGCGATCGACGCAGGATCCGTCCGGAGCCCCGCGATCGAAGCCGGCGAAGAACACCCGGCGCGCGCCGATCTCGCCAGACCGCGGATCGTAGGGATAGGCCCAGATGCAGTTGGCCTGACTGTCTCCGAAATAGAAGGTGCGCTGGTCCGGCGACCAGCAGACCGTGTTCGAAATGCCCAGGCCCGCGCCCTCACGGCTGACGGCGCCGCCCGGGCGCACGCGAAACAGCTCGCCCTGCCCGGGTTCGCAGTCGAGCGCTTCGCCGCCAGGCCCCACGTTCTGGCCCATGGAGCCGATCCAGAAATCGCCATTGGGCGCGGCGCGGCCGTCGTTCAACCGCGCCCGCGGTGAGGAGGCCAGGGCGAAGCCATGGTCGCGGCGGCGGTCATCGCGCCAACGCCACAGGATCAGGCGTGAGCCCAGGGCCACGAGAAGCTCCCCCTCCGGGGAGTCGGTCAGGGACAGGGCTGTGACGGGTTCGTCGAACAGCCAGGATCGCACCGATCCGTCCGACGCCAGGCGATGGATCAGGAACCGGTTGACGTCGCACCAGTAGAGCGCGCCCTCGGCGGCGCTCCAGGTGGCGGCCTCGCCGCAGCGGTCGCCGGCGGGCACAAGGCAGATCGGAACAGGGCCGGTGGGAACTGTGCGGGTAAGAATGGGGCTCACACCCCAAGCCTATGCCCAGGGGTCCCCCTCGGATCAAGGCGTCCCGATCCAGGACGTGCCAAACGCAAGAAGCCCGCTTAAGGTCGACCCCAAAGACCGGTTCGACGTCAAAGCTCAAACCGGCCGGGCGCAGGGAGAGACGGATGGCGGAAGCGGCCTGGAGCGAGACCGCCGAGAGTCTGGCGGCCCAGAGACTCTCCCCTTCCACGTCCCCGCCCCCTTCCCCCTTCAAGCCCAATCTCGCGCACAAGTTTCTCTACAGCCTTGGCCAGTTCGCTCAGTCGGGCGCCTTCGACACGGCGATCCCGTTCGTCTTTTTCTATTACACCGCCGTTCTTGGATTGCCGGGCGCCGCGGTCGGTCTGGCCCTTTCGATCAGCCTCGCCTTCGATGCCGTGGTGGACCCGGTGGTCGGGGCGATTTCCGACAACCTCCGCTCACGGCTGGGCAGGCGGGTGCCGCTGATGCTGCTGGGCGCCCCTCTGATCCCGCTCGCGCTCGGGTTGATGTTCGCTCCGCCGCATGGGCTGTCCATACCCGCCCTGACCGCCTGGCTGGCCGTGACCTGCGTCTCGGCGCGCATGGCGGTCTCGCTGTTCAACGTCCCCTATTTCGCCCTCGGGGCGGAGATGTCCGAAGACTATGTGGAGCGCTCGCGCGTGGTGGCCTGGCGGGCGATCATGGGCATCTTCGCCGGACTGGCCGTGAACCTGGCCGCCTACGGCGTGTTCTTCGTCGGCAAGGCGGGCCTTCAGCGGGCCAGCGCCTATCCTGGCTTTGGCTGGGCCGCCGGCATTCTGGTGGGCGTCATGGCCCTGGTCTGCGCGGTAGGCATGATGCGCTATGCGGCGCGCCTGCCCCAGCCCGCGCCCCGACCCGGCGCCTCGATCGCCCGCCTTCCGCTGGACGCGTTGGAGATCTGGCGCAATCCGTCATTCCGCTGTCTCTTCGCCTCGGCCGTGATCTTCTATTTGGCTGTGGGGCTCAATGGGACCTTCGGCGCCCATACCGCCGTGTTCGTCTGGCGCCTGCCGACGGCCCAGATCCAGCTCCTGCCCTATTCGTTCCTGGCCGGACTGTTGGTGGGGGCCACAGCCGCCCCAGCGGTCTCCACGCGGCTGGAGAAGAAAACCATGGTCCAGCTGGGTCTGGTCACGGTGATTCTCATCTGGCTGGTCATGCCGATCCTGCGGATCTTGCACATCTACATGCCCACGGGCGCGGCGGCGACGCCTCCACTGATGGCCAACATGGTCTTTGTGGGCGTCGGCATGGGCCTGGCCTCGGTGGCCTATCCTTCGATGATGGCCGACGCGGCCGACGAACACGAATTGCGCGAGGGCGTCCGGCGCGAGGGGCTGTACTTCGCCGGTCTGGCCTTCGCGGGGAAGGCGGCGGCGGGCCTTGGCATTCTCATGGCCGGCTTCGCCCTGGACATCATCGGCTTTCCCCACGTCACCGGCGGACTTGCCCCGTCCGCGATCAGCGAACCAACCCTGCAACGCCTGCTGCTGGCCTCGGGGCCGACGGCGGCCCTTCTCTGCGCGATCGCCATGGTCGTGTTCGCCCCCTACGCCATCAGCCGCGCCCGTCATGCTCAGATCGCCCAGGCCCTGACCGAGCGGCGCCAGCACGGACGAGGCGCCTGATCCAAATCAAAGCCCGTAATCCGATTGCGCGGCATCAGACCCCTGTGACGTGCGGGCACGGATAGGGGAAAAGCGATGCGGGCGGACAATCATTCGGCGATCGACGGCACGCGGCTGATGCGCGGCTGGCTCGGCCTGATGTTGGCCATCAGCGGCCTGATCGGCCTTTCGGCCACGCCGGCGCGGGCGGTTCCGGCCTTCGCCGCCCAGACCGGGCAACCGTGCCAAGCCTGCCATGTGGGCGGCTTTGGGCCCCAGCTCACGCCGTTCGGGCGGGCGTTCAAGCTCAATGGCTATACCCTGCGCGCGGTGAAGTGGAACGTCCCGGTGTCGGCGATGGTCGTCAGCTCGTTCACCCATACCGGCGCCCCCCAGTCCCCGCCCACCAAGGATTTCGCGACCAATGACAACGTCGCCGTCGATCAGGTGAGCCTGTTCGTGGCCGGCGGCCTTGGCGATCACCTCGGCGCCTTCGTGCAGACGACCTATGACGGCGTCGCGCACGCGTTTCACTGGGACAACCTGGACCTCCGGGCCGTGGACCACCTCACCCTGGGCAAGCACGCGGCCGTCGTGGGGCTGAGTGTGAACAATGCGCCGACCGTCCAGGACGCCTGGAACACGACGCCCGCCTGGGGATTTCCCTACACCACCTCGACCCTGGCGCCCGGGCCCTCGGCCTCGCCCCTGATCTCCGGCTCGCTGGCTCAGGAGGTGATCGGGACCACGGCCTATGCCTGGATCGATGAGACCTATTATATCGAAGCGGGCGCGTATGGCTCGCCGGCCGCCCGGACCCTGACCCGCCTTGGTGTGGATCCCACCGCGCCCGGGGCGATCGCCGGGCTGGCGCCCTATGCCCGGCTGGCGCTGCAAAAGCCGATCGGCGCGGGACTGCTGGAGGTCGGCGCCTTTGGCATGGCGAGCCGGATCTATCCGGGGCTGGATCGGTCGCTCGGCCTGACGGATCTCTATGACGACGTCGGCCTGGATTCTTCGTGGTACATGACCCGTCACAACGGCGACGTTTTCACGCTGCAGGCGCGCCTGATCCATGAACAACAGTATCTGAATTACACCTGCACGAGCGCCGCGCTCGCCGGTTATCTCAACTGCGACCGGGTCACAGGGCTGAACGATCTGCGCGCCGACGCCAGTTATTACTTCCGCAACCAGTACGGCGCCACGATCCAGCTGTTCCGGACGCTGGGATCGAGCAATGCCTATCTCTACGAAGTTCTGAATGGCCAGCGCCTGGCAAGGCCCAACACCGAAGGCTTCACCGTTCAGGTGGACGCCACGCCCTGGGGGGCCGGCCGCTCGCCGCTCGGTCCGCGGTTCAATGCCCGTACAGGCATTCAGTACACCTATTACACAGAGTTCGACGGCGCCCGGTCCAACTATGATGGGTTGGGCGCGCAACCCACCAACAACAACGTCTTCAGGGTGTTTCTATGGCTCGCCTACTGACCTTTACCTCGGCTCTTGTTCTGGCGTTGGCCGGCGTCGCCCATGCGGAGGGTAATCCTGCGGCGGGACGGGCGGTGTTCCAGACCCAGTGCTCCATCTGTCACGCGGTGACCCCCGGCGCGGGATTCAAGATGGGCCCGAACCTGCACGGGGTGGTGGGGCGAGAGGCCGGATCGCTGGCGGGCTACAGCTATTCTCCGGCCATGAAGGCGGCGGGCTTTGTCTGGACCGAAGATAAGCTTCGGACCTATCTCCCCAATCCACGCGCCACCGTGGCGGGGACGAAGATGACCTATGCGGGCCTGCACAATCCCCAGCAGGTGGCTGACCTTGTGGCCTTCCTGGCGACGCAGAAGTAAGCGTCTAACTTAAGGGGACGGCGCGGCGTCGGCGACCGGCGCGCGCCGCTCCCGGGTTTCGCCGGGGCCGTACCAGCTCTTTGCCAGATAGTGATAGATTGGCTCGGCCATGATCCGGCCCGAAACCCAGCGCGCCAGCAGGGTGGCCATCAGAAGGGGCCCCACCAGTCCCGGCGACCGGGTCATCTCCATCAGGATCACGGCGCTCGTAAGCGGCGCCTGGACGACGCCGGAGAGATAGGCGGCCATGCCGATCACCACCGCATCCCGCCCCTGAAAGGCGAACAGTCCGCTGCGCGCGAAGGCGGCGCCGATGCCCGCCCCGGTGGCGAGGGAAGGCGCGAAGAGCCCTCCCGGCCCGCCGGCCGCCGAAGCGGCCAGAGTGGCCACGAACTTGCTGATGGCCAGGCTGAAGCCGCGACCCGGGTGATCCTGCAGGAGGGACTTGGCCTCGGCATAGCCGGCGCCGAAGGTGATGCCGCCCGAGAGCCAGGCCGCTAGCGCCGCCACGGCGCCGCAGATGACGGCGAAGGTCACCGGCCGGGCGCGGCGGAAGCGGGTGACGGGATTGGCTTCCGGCCCGATGCAGGCGCCCAGGAGGCGCGAAAAGCTGCCTCCGGCAAGCCCGCCCACGACCCCGATCAGCGGCGCCGCCAGCCAGATCGTGGCCTTGACCGGGCCGGGGTCGAAAACCCCGAAATAGGCGTAGTCGCCTTGCAGGGCATAGGAGGTGAAGCCGGCGATCACCACCACCAGGATCACCGCGGTGTGCGTGCGCCGCTCAAAGGAACGGGCCAGCTCCTCCACGGCGAAGACCACGCCGGCGATGGGCGCATTGAACGCCGCCGAAACCCCCGCCGCCCCCCCGGCGATGATCATGGCGCGGCGGCCCGGGTCGCCCTTCAGGCCTCGCGTGAAGGACCGCATGATCGCGGCCACCACCTGCACGGTGGGCCCCTCGCGACCGATCGAGGCGCCAAACATCAGGGAGAGGATCGACAGAACCACCTTCCAGGCCGCCGTGCGCAGGGTGACGCGCTGGCCGCCCCAGCGCCCGGTCCAGCGGCTGTCGGCCGCGGCGATCACCTGGGGAATGCCGCTGCCGGTGGAGGCGGGCGCGAAGCGGCCGGTGGCCCAGGCGACAAGGCCAAAGCCGAACGGCATGGCGACCAGCATGGCCCAACGGGCGCCGTGATAGAGCCGGTCATGCAGGGCCATGGTGAGGTCGCACAACCGGGCGTAATAGGCCGCCGCCAGACCGCCGAGCACAGCCACCAGCATGATCTGGATGAACCGCCGGGTCTGCCGAAGTTGCAGCAGGGCCTGACGCGCCTCGCGGCGCCCGCCCGCGTGCCTGGACAGGCCAGGGCTCAACCCGCCCTTAAGCCGTTGACGCCAGACAAGGAGTTTCGGAAGCTTCGCCACGGGCGGCGGTATGCGTCCAATGCCCTGTAAGGACAAGGCGCCGCGCGGAAACAAGGGAACTGACCGATGAGCGATGCGCGCAATCCAGGTCCGGAAATCC
The DNA here is from genome assembly GCA_027452265.1 of Caulobacteraceae bacterium. Lineage (GTDB taxonomy): Bacteria > Pseudomonadota > Alphaproteobacteria > Caulobacterales > Caulobacteraceae > Acaudatibacter. The sequence continues at coordinate 75,507 of DAIDGR010000025.1, read as the reverse complement.
TGCGCCTCGTGAAGGGGCAGGGGGCGGGCTTCGTCCTCGAACTGGTGGTCAATTTCGCCCTCCCCTATCTGATCTATGACCACTTCAAGGACCAGCTGGGCGATGTGAAGGCGCTGATCGCCTCGTCCGCGCCGCCGCTGATCTGGACCGTGATCACCTTCATCCGGGCCCGCCGGGTGGATTTCATCGCCGGCTTCGTCCTGTTCGGCATGGCCCTCTCCCTGCTGGCCATGCTGGGCGGCGGATCGATCAAGTTCCTGCAGCTGCGCGAACGGCTGGTGACCATCGTCATAGGCCTGACGTTTCTGGCGTCGGCGGCGATCGGGCGTCCGATCATCTATGAGTTCGTCCGGGCCGGCATGAAACGGCAGAACAATCACGCCCTGCTGGCGGATCTGGAGGCGCGTCGTGATGACCCCGGCGTGAAACAGACCATGATGGTCATGACCCTCGTCTGGGGGTTCGGCCTGCTGGCCGACGCGGCTGCGGCCGTGGTCCTTGTGATGACGCTGAGCGTGAAGCAGTACCTGATCGCGGGCCCCATCCTGGGTTACGCCTTTTCCGGAGCCCTGGTGGCCTGGACGTTTCTGTATGTCCGGCGACGTCGCCGTTTGGGCGAGGCGCGACGCGCCCAGGCCGAGGCGGCCGCGCTTGCCGCCGGTGAAACGCCATGAACCGAAGACGTCTGGCGATTGGCGCCGCCCTGGGCGCGGCCTTCGGCGAAGGGCTCGCGGCGGCGTTCCACGCCCCGGCCTTGCTGGCGGTGGGTGTGGGCGTGGGGGTCGCCCTGGGCACCGCCTGGGCTCGCAGACCCCGATGAGCGGCTGGTCTTAGGCGTCGGCGCGCGGCGAGGGATCGCGGACCTGAGGGGGCCTCGCGGGAACAGGCCCGAACGGGTCCGCGTCTTGCCCAGGAGCGCCCTTGGGGCCTATCAGTTTTGAACGTAACGGGAGGATGGGCGGTTGAGACTTCAGAAGTCTTGGGGCCGGGCGGCGAGCGCCTGCGCCATGGTGTGGGTCGTGGCGTCGGGATCTGGCGCCTTCGCGCAGACCAGCGGCCCCCCTGTCCTCTCGACGGACGAGATCATCGCCAAGCACATCGCCGCGCGCGGCGGGCTGGAGGCGCTGCACGCCATCCACACCCTGCGCATGACCGGCAGCCTTCGCATCAGCGGCCTCGACGCCCAGGTCGCCTATGAGGAAGATATCGCCCGGCCCGCGAGTGTGCGGATCGATGTCACCCTCCAGGGCCTGACCGCGGTTCAGGCCTATGACGGCAAGACCGGCTGGCAGATCCAGCCCTTCCAGGGCCGCAAGGACCCCGAGACTCTGTCCAGCGACGACGCCAAGTCGCTGCAAGAGGAAGCCGACTTTGAAGACCCGCTGATCGACGCCAAGGACAAGGGCGCGGTCATCGAGAACCTTGGCGTGCAGCAGGTGGACGGCGGCCCGGCCTATGCCTTGCGCGTCACGCTCAAGAACGGCGACCAGCAGACCTATTATCTCGACCCCGACGCCTGGCTCGCCTTCCGTGTGGAGACCCGCCAGATTCTGCGTGGCTCCGAACAGGTCTCGGTCACGGACCTGGGCGACTACGAGAAGGTCGCGGGGGTGTATTTCCCCTTCGAGGTGACCTCGGGACCCAAGGGCCAGCCGCCCCAGCAGACCATCAGCTACGCCAAGATCGAGGCGAACCCGGCGCTCGACCCGGCGATCTTCCAGCCGCCGGCTGGGGCCAAGACCGGCGGGCCGGCGCCCGCGGCGGGCGAGAACAAGAAGTGAGGCGCGCGTCCATGTCCCCGATCCGTTCGACCACCTTCGCCGCCGCCAGCCTCCTGGCCCTGACCGCGGGTCTCGTCCAGGCCAAGACCAGCCCGGCCGCACCCCAGGCCCCCGCCTTTGACAGCGCCACCCTGGCGGGCCTCAGCGCGCGCAATATCGGCTCTGCAACCATGAGCGGCCGGATCTCGGCCGTGGTCGGGCGCCATGAGGCGGACGGCTCGACCCTGCTTCTGATCGGGGCCGCCTCGGGCGGTCTGTGGAAATCCCAGGATGACGGCACGACCTTCCAGCCGATCTTCGACAAGCAGGACGTGCAGTCGATTGGCGCGATCGCGCTCGACCCCAACCACCCGGACACCTACTGGGTCGGAACGGGCGAGAGCTGGATGCGCAACTCCGTCTCGGTGGGCGATGGCGTCTATAAGACCATCGACGGCGGCGAGACCTGGACGCATATGGGCCTGCCCGCCACAGAGCACATCTCCAAGATCATCGTCGACCCGACCAACAGCGACACCGTCTATGTCTGCGCGCCCGGCCGCCTGTGGAGCGACAGCCCGGACCGCGGCCTCTACAAGACGACCGATGGCGGCAAGACCTGGAGCCTGATCCTCAAGGGGACGAACCTGTCCACCGGCTGCTCAACCCTGAGCATGGACCCGTCGAATCCCAAGAAGCTGATCGCCGGTATGTGGGATTTCCGCCGCACGGGCTGGGGCTTCCGCTCGGGCGGCGACAGCGCCCAGGCGCCCTCCGGCAGCGATCTGCTGGTCAGCGAGGACGGCGGCGCCACCTGGACGAGCCTCAAGACCCCCGGCGATGGGCTGCCCGCGGGCCCTTGGGGACGCGAGGCGGTGGCCTTCGCGCCGTCGGACCCGAAGATCGTCTATGCCTTCGTGGAAAGCGTCAAAAGCGCGCTCTATCGCTCCGACGACGGCGGCAAGACCTGGGCCCCGCGCGACCGCAGTCAGTGGATGGTCTGGCGGCCCTTCTACTTCGCCAATCTGGTGGTTGATCCCAAGGACCCGAACCGGATCTTCAAGACGGACTTTTCCCTGATCGTCAGCGACGACGGCGGCAAGAGCTTCTCCGCCGTCGGCCAGAATATCCATCCCGATCAGCACGACCTCTGGGTCGATCCCACCAATACCCGGCACGTGGTGGTCGGCAATGACGGCGGACTGTGGATCAGCCACGACGGCGCCAATCGCTGGAACAAGGTCAACAACCTGCCGGTCTCGCAGTTCTACCATGTGAGCGTCGACGACAAGGACCCCTATCAGGTCTATGGCGGCCTGCAGGACAACGCCGCCTGGGTTGGAGCGACCGCCTATCCGGGCGGGGTGACCAACGACCAGTGGCAGAATATCGGCGGCGGCGATGGCTTCTGGGCCTGGCCTGACCCGGCCGACCCGAACGGATTTGCCTACACCGAGAGCCAGGGCGGGGCGGTGCTGCGCGTCAATCGCACCACGCTGGAGGCCCGGGATATCCAACCCCAGTCGGATACCGCCGAGAAGCTCCGCTTCAACTGGAACACGCCCCTGGTGGTCAGTCCCGTGGACAAGGGCGAGATCTATATCGGCGCCCAGTATCTGTTCCGCAGCCGCGACCATGGACAGAGCTGGGACCGGATCTCGCCGGACCTGACGACCAATGATCCGGCCGATCAGCAGCAGGAAAAGAGCGGCGGCATCACCGTCGACAACTCGGCCGCCGAGACCTACACGACCATCTACGCCATCGCCGAGTCACCCAAACAGGCGGGCCTGATCTGGGTCGGGACGGATGACGGCAATGTTCAGCTGACCCGCGACGGCGGCGCCCACTGGACCAACCTGACCGCCAATGTCGGTGTCCCCGCCCGTTCCTGGGTGTCATGGATCGAGGCCAGCCCGAGCGATCCGGCGGTCGCCTACGCCGCCTTCGACCGGCACACCTTCGGCGACTTTGAGACCTATATCTATCGCACCGCCGACTACGGCCGCAGCTGGACGCGCATCGGCTCGCCGAGCCAGGGGCTGCGCGGCCAGGCCTGGGTGATCAAGGAAGACCCCGAACGCCCGAACCTCCTTTATGCGGGCACCGAGTTCGGCCTGTGGATCTCGCCGGACAGCGGCAAGACATGGGCCCAGTTCACCGGCGGCGGCCTGCCGGACGTGCCGGTGCGCGATCTCGCCTTCCAGAACCGCGACAAGGACCTGGCCATCGCCACCCACGGGCGCGGGATCTGGATCATCGACGACCTGACGCCGCTGCGCGCCCTGACCCCGGCGGTGATGCGGATGCCCATCGCCGTGCTTCCGACCCGGCCGGCCCAGGAGCGGATCTCCGGGATCGGCGGATGGTCGAACGGGGATGCGACCTTCGTCGGCGAAAATCCCACGGAGGGCGCCGTCCTCGCCTATTACGAGCCGCACAGGCACCTCTTCGGCAAGCTGAAGATCGAGGTTCTGAGCGCCGATGGAAAAGTGCTCGACACCCTGCCTGCCTCCAAGCGCCCGGGGATCAACCGCGTCGCGTGGGGCATGCGCGAGGCCCCGCCCCGTGTGCCGCCGGCGGCCCAGGTGGCGTTCAACGCCTCGCAGGGCCCGCGGGTCCTGCCCGGGACCTATCAGGTCCGGATCACCAGCGGCGATCAGGTGGTCAGCGCTCCGTTCCAGGTGGTGCTCGACCGGCGCGACAGCTTCGACCTGACCGCGCGTCAGGCGCAGTACGACGCCCTTGAGCGGATCAGCGGCCTGTTCGGCCGGATGACCGATCTCGATATGCAGATCATGGCCGTCCGGGCTCAGGCCGGGGCCAAGGCGGCCGCCCTGCCGGCGGGCTCGCCCCTGAAGGCCCGGCTGGACGCCATCGGCGACAAGGCCGACGCCCTGCGCAAGCGCATCGTCGCCACGACCGAGGGCGGGGCGATCACCGGCGAGCTGCGCCTGCGCGAATATGCCGACGACCTCTATGGGGCCATCAGCTCCTATGACGGGGCGCCGGCCGCCTATCAGCTGGCGCGGATCGGCGAGCTGACCCGCGAACTCGATTCAGTGCAGTCTGACTTCGCCTCGCTCCAGGGCGGCGACCTCAAGGCGCTCAACGCGGATCTGCAGGCGGCGTCCGTCAGCCCGGTGGTCGTGCCCAAGCCCAACCCGGAGGCGACGGCCCCTGGCGCACCTGGCTCTGGCGGCGAAGGCGGCGGGGCCCTGATCGCGCGGGGCTGGGCCTTCTCCCTGCATCCGGGCGTCATCGCCTCGGCGGGCGAGCGCGACTAGGGCGCCGGCCGGCCGAGAAGGGTCCGGACAAGCCGGCGGCGCGTCAACGTCCAAGTCCCGGGCGACGCGTCCCCTTCAGACGGCCGCGATCCGGTCGGAGCTTGCCCTCAGCGCGTCCACTCGCTCAGCCCTGGGCGAGGCGCTCGGCGAGGTCGGCCAGACGCTCCGCCGCATCGGGCTTGGCCCGCGCCGCCGCCCCGGCGGCCATGGCCGCCAGCCGGGCGGGATCGCCCAGCAGAGCTTCAAGCGTCGCCTCCAGGGCGTCCAACTCGCCCTCCCGCAGGACCACGGCCGCGCCGGCCTCGGCCAACAGGCGGGCATTCTGGCCCTGATCGTCGTCCAGGGCCGCGCCCAAGGGAACCAGCAGGCTAGGCCGTCCGGCCACGCTCAGTTCGGTGACGGTCGAGGCGCCGGCGCGGCCGATCACCAGATGCGCCCAGGCCAGCCTTTGCGCCATGTCGCCGAAGAAGGGCGCCGCATCAGCCTCGATCCCGGCCCGGGCGTAGGTCGCACGTGCGGCCTCCAGGCGCTCTGGTCTCGCCTGCTGCGCCACGCGCAGGCGACCGCGCAGGGGTTCGGGGAGGGCCGCCAGCGCCTCCGGGACCCGGTCCGAGAGCAGGCGCGCGCCCTGGCTGCCGCCCGTGACCAGGACGTGGATCCGGTCCGTCGGCGCCGCATAGCCCTTGCCCGCCAGAGCGGCGATGTCCGGTCGCACAGGATTGCCGGTGACCGTCCGGGTCGCGGCGATCCGCGGCGGCGCCTTGGCGAGGGCCTCGAAGCCGCAGGCCAGGGCGGTGACATAGGGCGCGAGAAAGCGGTTGGCCCGGCCCATCACCGCATTCTGCTCGTGGATCAGGGTCCTGCGGCCCTGGGTCAAGGCCGCGAGAAGGGCCGGCAGAGACGGATAGCCGCCAAAGCCCACCACCAGGTCCGGTCGGGTCTCATCCAGGAGCCGGCGTCCGGCGCGCACGCCAGCGAGCACCGTCAGAGCCGCGCGCACGAGCGCGACCGGATTGCGTCCGCGAACCGTCGCCGCCGGCAGGGCGACGACCTGCTCGGCGGGAAAATCGGTGGCGTGCGCCGCCGCCCGGGCGTCGGTGGCGAGAACCACGCGCCAGCCCCGCGCCCGCAAGGCGGAGGCCAGGGCCTGGGCCGGAAACAGGTGCCCGCCGGTGCCTCCGGCGGCGAGGACGATGGTCTTCACGTCGGCACGCTCAGGCGAAGTCCCCGGCCCGGGCGAGGGGTTCGGAGGCGTAGGCGCCCGGGCGTCTGCGGGTCAGGGCGAGCGCCATGCCCAGCGTCAGTCCCATCCCCAGCATGGACGATCCGCCATAGGAGATGAACGGCAGGGTCATGCCCTTGGTGGGGATCAGGGCGAGGTTCACCGCGACATTGATGAACGCCTGCAACCCCACCAGGACGAACAGGCCGGCGGCGGCGATCTGCTCGAACGGATCGGCGAGGCGCATGGCCTTGTAGAGGCCCCGGATCACCAGGACCGCGAACAGGCTGATCAGGAACAGGGAGAACCAGAGGCCGTATTCCTCGGCCGCGGCGCTGTAGGCGAAGTCGGTGTGCATGTCCGGGATTTCCAGCTTCATCACGCCTTCGCCAGGTCCCTTGCCAAAGAGGCCCCCGGCGGCGATGGCCTCGGCGGCCGCATGGACCTGGGTGGGACCGCTGGACTTGTCCTGGTGCAGGAAGGTGTGCACGCGGCTGGAGACGTGTGGAAAGGCAAAATAGACCCCGGTCAGCCCCGCGGCCGAGACGCCGCCCAGGGCGAGGATCCAGGTGGTGGGAACACCCGCGACCCAGAAGGCCGCGCCAAAGGCCGCCGTGATCAGGATCGTCTGCCCCACATCTGGCTCGACCAGCAGCAGGGCCACGGCCGCGAGATAGAGGATGAAGGCGATGGTGGTGCCGGGCACCTCGCCCTTGCGCCCCTCGGAGAACATCCAGGCCACCAGCACGATCAGGGCCGGCTTCATGAACTCGGACGGCTGCAAGGTGAATCCGGCGATATCGACCCAGCGCCCGGCCCCCTTGGCCACATGTCCGACGAAGGGAAGGGTCAGCATGGCCGCCATGGACACGAGATAGACGCCCACCGCGACCCGCCGGATCCCGCGCGGTCCCAGCTGCGACACGAACAGAAGGATGGCGACGCCGCCGAACGCGAACACGCATTGCCGCACGGCGAAGTGGAACGGAGAGGAGAGTCCCAGGCGCACGGCCGCCGCCGGGCTGGTGCCGAACTGCAGGATGACGCCCAGGACCACCAGGACAGCCGTGGCGCCCAGCAGCCAGTGATCGGTCGTCCACCACCAGAGGCCCAGGCGCGAGCGGTCCGTGCGCTGAAAGGCGTGCTGGCTCTGGCTCATGACACGCTCTCCTCCCGCGAGGCCTCGACAGCCAGGGCCTGAACGGCCGCGCGAAACGCCTCGCCCCGCGCCTCGAAATCGGTGAACTGGTCGAAGGAGGCGCAGGCGGGAGAGAAGAGCACGATCGCCTCATCCGCGCCGGCTCTCACGTCTCGCGCAGCGTCCGCATAGGCGGCGCGCACGGCGGTCTGGAGCTCGCCGCAGATCATCGTAGGGACCTCGCCCTCAAGGGTCGCGGCAAAATCCGCCGCCGCCTCGCCGATCAGATAGGCCTTGGCGATGACGCCAAAAAGGTCCGCCAACTCGCCGATGCCGCTCTTGGGCCGACCGCCGGCGATCCAATGGATGCGCCGATAGCTGGCCAGGGCCTGACGGGCGGCGTCGACATTGGTCGCCTTGGAGTCGTTGACGAAGCGCACGCCGGTCAGTGACCCCACTGTCTCCATGCGGTGGGCAAGACCTGGGAAACTCATCAAGCCCGCGACCGCCTCCTCGCGGCTGAGGCCCACGGCCCGGGCCGCAGCATAGGCGGCGGCGGCGTTCTGGGTGTTGTGCCGGCCTGGAAGGGAGCGGGCGCCGGCGAGGTCGGCGACTTCGCTGACCCGGTCGGTGGTGGCCGCGTCATAAAGTCGGCCCTCAAGCCCGTAGACGCCGCGGCTGAGCGCCTTGCGGGCGCTGATCGGCCAGATGGTGCGCCGGTTGGCGGCGGTGATTTCGGTGCAGATTCGCTCGCCCCACACGTCGTCGACCCCGATCACGGCGGTATCGCCATGAGTCTGATTGAGCAGGATTCGGCGCTTGGCGGCGGCATAACCTTCCATGCCGCCATGGCGATCCAGATGGTCGGGGCTGATGTTGAGGAGCACGGCGACCTTGGCGTGCAGGCTCGAGGTCAGGTCGAGCTGGTAAGAGGAAAGCTCCAGAACGTAGACGGCCCCGCCATGCATGGGGGCAAGGCCGAGCACGCCCCAACCGATATTTCCCCCGATGCGCACATCGCGGCCAGCCTCGGCCAGGACATGGGCGATCAGGGCGGTGGTGGTAGACTTGCCATTGGTGCCGGTGATCGCCACCACCGTCGGGCGCTTGTGCTCGGGCGCCTCGGCCACCGCCCGGGCGAAGAGCTCGATATCGCCGATGACCTCGACCCCGGCCTCACGGGCCTGGACCACCACGGGATGGGGCGCGGGGTGGGTCAGGGGCACGCCCGGCGACAGCACGACGGCGGCGAGACGCGAAAAGTCGAGCCCTTGCGGGTCGACGAGATCGAACCCCTCGGCGGCCGCCGCCTCGCGCGCGGCTGGGCTCTGGTCCCAGGCCAGCACCCGCGCCTGCCCCGCCCTCAGCGCCCGCGCCGAGGCCAGGCCCGAGCGGGCCAGGCCAAAGACGAGGACCTCGCGGTCGGCAAAGGCGGCGACGGGAATCATGATCGCGCCGTCCCCCTCACCTCAGCTTGAGCGTGGAGAGCCCCAGCAGGGCCAGCATGATGGCGACAATCCAGAACCGGATCACCACCGTGGACTCCGACCAGCCCAGCCGCTCGAAGTGGTGGTGAATCGGGGCCATCAGAAACACCCGCTTGCCGGTCCGCTTGAACCACAGGACCTGGATGATCACCGACACGGTCTCGACCACGAACAAGCCGCCGACAATGGCCAGGACGATCTCGTGCTTGGTGGCCACGGCGATCGCCCCCAGGGCCGCGCCCAGGGACAGGGCCCCGCTATCGCCCATGAAGATCCGCGCCGGGGGCGCGTTGTACCAGAGAAATCCCATGCCCGAGCCGACAATGGCCGAGCACAGAATGGCCACCTCGCCCGCGCCGGGGACGAAGTGGAGCTCCAGATAATCGGCGAAACGGAAATTGCCGACCATGTATGCGATCAGGCCGAAGGTGGAGGCCGCGATCATCACTGGCACCGTGGCGAGGCCATCCAGGCCATCGGTGAAGTTCACCGCATTGGATGCGCCGACAATGACGAAGGCGCCAAAGGCGAGGTAGAACCAGCCCAGATCTAGCAGGGCGTGCTTGAGCACCGGAAAAGCCACCGAGGTCGAGAGGTTGGCGCCCTCAGGCGAGTGCGGCGCGAACCACACCATGACGAACACCGCGATCAGCCCGACCAGGGTCTCCACCACCAGACGCAGGCGCCCCGACAGGCCGGCCGTGGTCTGCTTGGTCACCTTGGCGTAGTCGTCGAGAAAGCCCAGCCCGCCAAAGGCCAGGGTCACAAACAGGATGGCCCAAACATAGACGTTCTCGAGATCCGCCCAGAGAAGGGTGGCGACGGTGATGCCGGCCAGGAACATCAGCCCGCCCATGGTCGGCGTCCCGGCCTTTTCGGTGATGTGGCGCTGGATGCCCTCGGCCCGGATCGGCTGGCCCTTGCCCTGCCGCGCCCGCATCCAGCGGATGAAGCGCGAGCCCATGGCCACCACAACCAACTGCGACGTGGCCACGGCCATGACGCCGCGGAAGGTCAGATACCGCAGCAGATTGAGGACGCCGATATAGTGGTGACCGTGCGCCGCCAGGTGCTGGTAGAGCAGATAGAGCATCAGCCGCCTCCCCCGCCTTCGACGCCGGCGCGTCCTGCCTTCAGCGCCATGGCGATATCCGAGGCGTGCGAGGCCTTGGAGCCCTTGACCAGAACCACATCGCCAGGCTGCAGAACCTCCGCGAGGATCGGCGTCATGTCCTTGGCCTCCGCCGTCCAGGCGCCGCGACGAGAGGCCTCCAGGGCCTGATCCAGGCGCCGCATGAGCGGACCGGCGGTGAAGACGAGGTCAACCCCGGCCTCGGCGGCCACGGCGGCGAGGTCGGCGTGGCGATCGGCTCCGTCCGGCCCCAACTCCAGCATGTCGGTCAGGACAGCGATCCGGCGCGCGCCCGGCGCGCGTTGGCCCAGGGCCCGCAGCGCGGCCGCGACGGAAACGGGGCTGGCGTTGTAGCTGTCGTCGATCAGGGTGAAGGACCCGTCCTTCAGATGGACCTCGGTTTCCGCGCCGCGCCCATCCAGAGGCGCAATGGCGGAAAGGGCCGCCAGGGCGATTTCGAGGTCAACCTCCAGGGCCCTCAGCATCAGGAGCGCCGCAAGGCTCATCGGGCCCCAGTGTGGCGCGGTCTGACGCAGAGGATACCGGCGGCGATGGCCTTCGATTTCGGCCTCGACAAAGGCGCTCTCGGCTTGTGGCGTGAACCCGATCAGGCGCGCGCCCAGGTCTCCGACGGCCCCGCCGGCGATCCCGTCCGCCTGCCCAAAGGCCCGAATCTCCGCCCCAACGGCCTCAGCCTCGGCCTGAAGGAAGGGAAACCAGCGGTTGTCGGCATTCAGGATCGCCACCCCGCCGGGCCGCAGACCCGCAAAGATCTCCGCCTTGGCCCGCGCCACGCCCGCCTCGCCGTCGGCGAAGGCCTCGATGTGCACCGCCTCCACCGTTGTGATCAGGGCCGCGTGGGGCTGAACCAGGCGCGACAGGGGTGCGATCTCGCCGGCGTGGTTCATGCCCAGTTCGAACACGGCCCGACGGGTCGACCCCGGCATACGGGCGAGGGTCAGGGGCACGCCGATATGGTTGTTGAACGAACGCTCCGGCCCGTGTCCGCCCCCCGCGAGCCGCAGGCCCGACAGGACGGCCTGGGTGACGCTGGTCTTGCCCACCGAACCGGTGACGACGCCCCGGCGCGCCTTGCCCGCCCGGTCTCGCGCGGCCACGGCCAGGGCCTGAAGGGCCAGAAGGACATCGCCCTCGACCCGGACATGAGGACCTTCCACGCGCCGGGAGACCAGGGCCCCGGCCGCGCCCGCCGCCTGGGCGGCGGGAACGAACATATGTCCATCGCGCGTGGCGGACAGGGCCACGAAGAGATCGCCGGGGGCGACCTCGCGGCTGTCGATCGCCACGCCCGTGGCGTCGAAGTCCTCTTCCGCCAGGATGCCGCCGACGGCCTGGGCGATGGCGTGACCGGTCCAGAGCGGCGCGGCTCCGGCGTCGTCAGCCATGGCCAGACTCCAGATCCGGCTCGAGACCCAGCGCCCGGCGGGTCTCGGCCACGTCGTCGAAGGGCAGGGTCTCGCGGCCAACGGTCTGGCCCTGCTCATGGCCCTTGCCGGCCACCACGAGGATGTCCCCCGCCTCGAGTCGCTCAGCGGCCATGCGGATCGCCGCCGCCCGGCCGGGCGCCTCGATCAGGCCCGCGCCCCCCGCCAGAACCTCGGCCCGGATCGCCGCGGGGTCCTCGGTGCGCGGATTGTCGTCAGTGACAAAGGCCAGATCCGCCAGGCTGGCCGCCGCGGCGCCCATCAGAGGCCGCTTGGTCCGATCGCGATCGCCGCCGGCCCCGAAGACCAGCACCAGCCGGCCCCGCGCGTGACCGCGCAGCGCCTTGAGCACCGTCTCCAGGCCGTCGGGCGTATGGGCGTAGTCGACATAGGCCACGGCGCCCTTGGCCGAAGCGCCGACCCGCTGCAACCGGCCCGGGGCGCCCTCAAGATTGGCGAGCGCGGCGAACACCGCCTCCGGCGCTTCCCCCGCGGCGATGCAAAGACCGGCCGCGACCAGGGCGTTTGAGGCCTGGAATGCGCCCGCCAGGGGCAGGTCGACATCGTAGCGGCGGCCAAAGGCGCGCACCGCGAGGCGCTGGCCCGACAGGTCCGCCTCGCGCGCCAGAACTCGGATCGACTGCCCTGCGGCGCCGACGGAGAGCACGGTAAGTCCCTGACTGACCGCTGTGGCGGCGAAGGCGGGATAGGCGTCGGAATCGGCGTTCAGGACGGCCGTGGCGCCGCGCGGAAGAAGGGTGTCGAACAGGCGCAGCTTGGCCGCGCGATAGCGGGCCATGTCGCCATGATAGTCCAGGTGATCCTGGGTCAGGTTGAGAAACGCCCCGGCGGTGAGGCGAACGCCGTCCAGCCGCCGCTGGTCGAGGCCGTGCGAGCTGGCCTCCAGCGCCAGATGGGTCACCCCCCCCGTAGCCAGCTCACACAACAGGCGCGCCACGTCGCCGGCGTCGGGCGTGGTCAGGCCTGGCGGGGTCAACTGCACCTCGCCCGCACGCACGCCCAGCGTGCCCATGCTGGCCGAGGCGCGGCCGAGAGCGGCAAAGATCTGGCGGCAGAACCCGGCCACGGAGGTCTTGCCGTTGGTTCCGGTGACCGCGACGCAGGTTTCGGGCTGGCGGTTCCAGAAGGCGGCGGCGGCCAGGGCGTAGGCGCGCCTGGGATCATGCACCTGCACCACCGGCGCGGAGAGACCTGGCAGGTCGTCAGCCGCAAGAACCGCGGCGGCGCCCTGGGCCAGGGCGGCGCCGACATAGGCCTTGCCGTCCGCCTGTCCGCCGGGAAGGGCGGCGAAGAGATAGCCTTGCCGCACCTGGCGACTGTCGGCCGTGACCCCCCGGATCACCGGATCGACCTCAAGATCGCGCTGCAGCAGGGCGGAGAGACGCGGCTTCATCGCGCGCGCCCTCCGGCGCCCTTGGCGCTCGCGCGCGTCGCGGACGCCTGGGTTGAGATCGGCGCGATGACCGGATTGATCGGCGGTCCGGACGGACCCGACACGTTTTGGATGTGGTCAAGGACCTGGGCGTCGACGATGTCCTTGTTGCGGCCCTTGGGCGGCTCGTCCCAGACATTGGTGCGTCGCACCTGGCCAAGGAACGGCGCGATGCGCTCGACGATGCGCCCGGCGATCGGCGCGGAGACCGCCCCGCCGGTGGTAAATCCGCCCGTCTCCGGCAGCGCCTTGGGCTCGTCCATCATCACCAGCACGAAATAGCGGTCCTGGTCGAATCCGCCGTCGGTGGGGAACACCGCGGCGAAGGAGGCGAGATTCTTCTTGCCCAGATCATAATGGCCGTTGACCAGCTTTGTGGCCGTGCCGGTCTTGCCGCCGACCATGTAGCCCGGCGCGAGGTCGTCGGCGAACCGACCCGTGCCGTTGGTGCCGTTCAGGCGCATCAGGCCAAGCATGACCCGCGAGGTCGACTCCTGGATCACCCGCCGGCCAGGCGCCGGGGCCTCGCCCGGGCCGAGCTTGCGCAGGGTCAGGGGCCGGTAGATGCCGCCATTGAGGATGGCGCTCATGCCGGTCGCCAGGGCCAGGGGGCTGACCGAGATCGACTGGCCGAACGCCATGGTGGCGACGCTGTTGATGCTCATCCGGCTGACCGTCAGGGGCCGGGCCGACTCCACAAGTTCGCTCGGAGCCTTGTTGAACAGGCCAAAGGCATGGAAGTAGCGGTCCTCCGCCTCGCCGCCCACGCGGATCGCCATCTTCGCCGCGCCGATGTTCGAGGAGTGGGTGAACACCTCCCAAAGCGGCAGGGCGCAGTCGCCCTTGTCATAGTCGTGAATGATCTGGCCCGGCAGGACCAGGGGCGAGCAGACGTCGAACACGGTGCGGATATTCACCGCTCCGGTGTCGAGCCCTTCGGCCAGGGTGAAGACCTTGAACACCGAGCCCGGCTCATAAACCGTGGCGGCGGCGTGATTGACCATGTTCTCGGGCGGGGTGCGCTCGGGATGGTTGGGGTCGAAGGTCGGCCAGCTGGTCATGGCCAGGATCTCGCCCGTGCGGACATTGACCACCATGCCCACGGCGTCCTTGACGCCAAAATGGACGGCGGCCTTGTCGACCTCGTCCTGGAGCGCCGCCTGGACCCGCAGGTCGATCGACAGGGCGACGGGGCCATTGTTCTTGCGGATCGCGCCGTCGAAGGCGCGCTCGGCGCCGGAAAGGCCCCGACCATCGCGACTGGCGAGCCCGATCACCTGGGCCGCGGTATCGCCGAGCGGATAGGCCCGCCCCGCCTCGTCCTGAAAATAGAGCCCCGGCAGAGCCAGGTCGTGCAGCTGGTCGCGGACCTCGGGGCTGAGGTCGCCGGCGATGTAGAACTCGCCCTTGTCGCGACTGAGCACATTGGCGAGACGCGCGCGCGGCACGCCGGGCAATATCCGCGCCACCGCATCGAGCGTCGCGGCCCGGTCATAGACCTCCTGTGGGCGGATATAGAGGCCGTAGCGGATCAGATCGACCGCGAGGACCCGGCCGTTGCGATCCACCAGGTCGGAGCGGACCGTCTCGGCGGGCGCGCCGGCGCCCCCGCGCCCCTCCAGGCCCGGCAGCAGCGCCGCCTTGGCCGCGAAGATCCCGGCATAGACGAAGGCGGCCGCGAACAGGGCCATGACGAAGAAGATGCGCACGCGCGAGGCCTCGCGCACCTCGCCAGGCGCAAGGCCCCGGCTGGTGGCGCCTTCGATGGCGGCCAGGATCGCGCGCCAGTCACGCCAGGCCGGAGTCGCCGGCGGGCTTCCCGCTCCGTCGAAAGGCGGCTGGGCGACGCTCATCCCGCCCTCCGCACGACCGGCCGGGCGGCGGGGTTCGGTTTGACCGCGGCGGGCTTCGCCGACGGGGCCGAGGCGGGCTTGGAGGCCGGGACCGGGCCCGCGGCGGACGCATCGTCGATGCGCGTGGGGACGGCTTCCGGGTCGGCGGCCGTCGTCGCCTGAACCGCCGGCGGCGCAGGCTCCGGCCGGTTGGCGAGGCTGGGCAGGTCGGTCAGGGTAATGTCCTGCTTGGCGGTTTCCGCGCCCATGCCCAGATAGCGGCTGGACAGGTCCTCGATGCGGCTTGGATCGTCAAGCTTGGCAAGCTCCGCATTGAGCAGGCGGATACGCTGCTGCTCAGCCACGATCCGCGCCTCGAGGCTCGCGGAGTCGGCGTCCTCGGCTCCGGCCGAGGTCTTGAAGGCATAGGTGGCCAGGGCGGTGACCAGGATCACCGCGACGGCGGCGATGTCGATGACCCGAAAGCCGCGAACACGCCGGGTGAAGAGGGCGAAGGGATTGATCACGCCGCCATCCCCCAGGGGGGCGCGGCCGTACGTATGGCCCAGCGCAGTTTGGCGGAGCGGGCGCGCGGATTGGCCGCGATCTCGGCCTCGCCCGGGACACGGGCGCTGCGCTCCACGAGGGTGAAGCTGGGGGCAGGACCCGCCGCCCGCGGCGGCGCGTGGCGCGAGCCGGCAGGGGTGTGACCCGCCCTGATCTGCAGGAACGCCTTCACGATCCGATCCTCGAGCGAGTGGAAGGTGACCACCGCCAGACGTCCCCCCGCCTTGAGCACTGTCTCCGCCGCCGCCAATCCGTCTTCAAGCTCGACCAGCTCTTCGTTGACCGCGATTCGGAGAGCCTGGAAAACGCGTGTGGCGGGATGAATGCGAAGACCGCGCCGCCCCCCCAGGGCCTGCTCCACGACCTCGGCGAGATCGAGGGTGCGCAGGAACGGCGCCAGGGCCCGGCGGCGCACGATCGCCTTGGCCACGCGGCGCGCCTGGGGCTCTTCCCCATACCGGCGGAAGATGTCGATCAGGGTCTCGGGCGAGGCCTCATTGACGAGGTCGGCGGCGGTGGCTCCGGCATCCGACATGCGCATGTCCAGCGGACCGTCGCGGCGCAGGGAAAAGCCCCTCTCCGCCTCGTCGAGCTGCATGGAGGAGACCCCGAGGTCCAGAGCCACGGCGTCCGCGCCGCCCGGCCCGACGGCGCTGGCGAGCGTCGAGAAGGGCGCCAGCACAAAGCGGAAGCCCGGCAGGGCCTCCAGCTCCGCGGCGAACCGCCGCGCGGAGGGGTCCCGATCAAAGGCCACGACCTGAGCGCCCGCCGCCAGGAAGGCGCGGCTATAGCCTCCGGCCCCGAAGGTGCCGTCCACGACCACCTCGCCGGGCGCGGGGCTCAGCGCCTCGAGCACCTCGGCCAGCAGGACCGGCGCGTGCGGCCCGGAGGTCGACGGCGCCGCCCCGTCGACCGGCGCAACGGCGCGGACAGGCGCGCGACGCGACCGGCTCATGATGCGGACGCCCGGGCAAGGCGCTGCTGGGCGCGGAACGCCGGCAGGCCCTCGCGGGCGGCGGCCAGCTGACGATCCCGATGCGCCCGGAACGCGTCGCGCGACCAGATCTGGAAGCGCTCGCCCAGTCCCACGACGGCGACCCAGTCGGTCAGGCCAAAGCGTTCGCACAGGGTCTCGGGAAGCGTGATGCGGCCTGCCGTGTCGAAGGCCAGCCGGCTCAGACCGCCATAGACGCTGACCTCCAGGGCGCTGCGCAGCGGATCGCCGAAGGGCAATTCCTCAATCAGGCCGCGATAGGTCTCGAACAGGGCCTGGCCGCCGCCCTCCAGGCAGTCGGCCTCAATCGAGGGAAAGCAGAACACGCCGTCGAACGGGCCGGCCGCGGCCGCGCGGAAATCCTGCGGCAGAACGATGCGCCGCTTGGCGTCCAGCTGTTTCTCGGCCGTTGAGATGAACACCGCGCCCGGAACCTCTCCTTGAGCCCCGCCGCGCGACGCCAGCGCCTAGGGAGCCGACGCCACAGGGTCCGAATGGGTTAACATGGGATGGATTGGGATACAATGACACAAGACGCCCTAAATTGGGGCGATTTCAGTCGAAAGCCGCCCCTAGACTGGGGCGACAAAGGTTAATTTCAGAACATACAAAGAACATTTGCGGGCGCTCGGACGTGCGCAGCGCCGCCAGGCGCGCGTCCAAGGGTTAACGCGCCCAAGGGTTGACGCGCCCAAGGGCTACCGCTTTCGGGGGAACAGGGCGTCCCGCCCCGAACATCGCGCCTGACGCGCGAGGGTCAGGAGATCGAGGTCAGGTGGGCCCGGTCAGGACGCCGGGCCGGGCGCCTCGCCAAAGCTGGCGGTCCCTTCACAGAACCAGCAGGTCTCGTCGCCATCACCGATCGGCATGCCGGGCGGCGGCTCGTAGGTCCGGTCGGCGGCGACGAGCCGCGCCAGCGCTCCAGGCGCCTTGTCGAGGATCAGATCGCTGAGCCAGGAGGCCTGGGCCATCTCCGCCGGGTCTCCGCCGGAGCGGTGGGACAGATCAGCGCCCAACCGGTCGAGCCGCGCGCGCGCCGCCGCGCTGACCGCCGGAGACACAGTGGCGTCTTGCGTCAACCGGGCCAGCTTGATCACCAGGCGGGCCTGAACGTCGCGGCGGACCTGAGCCGCCTCCCCCGACAAGGGCCTGGACTCGAAGACCTGCCCCACCGCAGCGTCGAGAAGCTCGCCCAGGCTGAGTTGCGAAGGATCGCGGGCCCCCTGTTCGGCGACGCGCGCAAGCCGATCGGGATCCAGCAGATTGGCCAGGGTCACGTCGGCGGCGGCGTTCACGGCGGCGTCGAGACTGAAGACCGGCGACTGCGGGTCGCCGAACACCTCGATGTCGTAGGCCCGATCCTCGGCCCCATCGCGGCCGGCCGACAAGGTGTCGATCAGATGAGGCGGCAGGCTGAGCGCCGCCGGGTCGAGGGTGGCCAGAAGCGCCTTCAGCGCCTGGCGCTGCCGCGCCCCGTCCACTGGCGTCGCCTCATGCACCGGCCCGCCGCGCACGCCATAGGCGAAATCGACGCCGCCAATGGATTTGGCGACGGAGTCCACTTCATAGCGGTGGAACAGATAGATCGGCACAATCACCCGGCGCAGGTCCGAGAGCGGAGCGCCTTGCGGCAGGGCGCCAGGCCCGAAGTGGTCGAGGGCGATGCGCCGCACCTGCATGACATGGGCGAGGCTGGCGACGCTGTCGGGGCCGTCGTCCCAGAGGGCGCCATAGGGCTGGGCCGATCCGGTGGGCCGGGCGTCCTCGTCGCGCACATAGCGCAGGCCGTGCGCATAGCCGTCCTCGACCATGCGCTCCAGATCCGCCCGACCGGCCGCGCCGGCGGGAACCTCGCTATAGAGCCACTTGATCGCGAACGCGTCCCAGGCGCCGACCCCTACCTGATAGGCGTGGCTGAAATCGAGCGCGCCGTCGGGCGTGATCCCTATGCGCGGCGGCGGATAATCCATCACCGAGGCCCGGTCGTCATAGGTGCTGCCGGCAAAGTTGTGGGCGAGGCCAAGCGCGTGGCCGGTCTCGTGCACGGCCAGTTGGCGCAGGCGCGCCAGAGAGATGACGATCGGATCGTCCGGCGTCCCGGTCCCGGTCTTGTCCGCGCCCACGAGGCCTTCGAAGATCATCCGGTCCTGGCGCACCCGGAGCGAGCCCAACAGCACCGATCCCTTGACGATTTCGCCCGTGCGCGGGTCGGTCACCGCATAGCCGTAGGACCAGCCCCGAGTCTGGCGGTGCACCCAGTTGATGATGTTGTAGCGGGCGTCCAGCGGGCTTACCCCTGGAGGCAGCACGTCGACCTTGAAGGCGTCGATGAAGCCGGCGTCGTCGAAGGCCTTGGACCACCAGCGGGCGCCGTCGAGCAGGGCCTGGCGGATGGGCTCGGGGGCGGCGCGATCGACATAGAACACGATCGGCTTCTTCACCGTCGAGCGCGCGGCGGTGGGATCGGTCTTCTCCAGCCGGAATCGCTCGGCCAGACGATAGACGGTCGGCTGGTCCAGGCTGGCCCCGTAATTGGCCACCAGCTCGCTGAACGTCCCGGTGCGCGGATCGGCGAGGCGCGGCGTGAAGCCCGGAGGCGGCAGGCGGATCAGCGACTGGTGTTCGATCAGGGTGATGGCGTGGGGGTCAGGCGCCAGGCGCTGCAACTCGCGGCCCGGGCTGTCCCCGACGAAGGTCTCGTGGGCGTCAAACTCCAGATTGTCCGGAAATGCCCCGATCCCGTCGACGTCCGCGAAGGCGCGATCCTCGGCCAGATGAAAGACGCCCTGGTCGGCGCGCTTGAGCGCATCGATCACGCCAAACGCGTCGCGGGTCAGGAAGCTGGTCAGATCCACCAGGGCGGCGCCATCGGGGGCAAAGGCCAGGATCTCGCCCGACCAGACCTGCGAGGGCGGAAACGACTCGCGCACCGCCTGGGCTTCGTCGGCCGAGCCGCCGTCGGCGCGGAAGGCGAAGTTCTCCAGTTCGGCGGCCATGCGCGGACCGGCGCGACGGAACCGCAACACCCGGGTCCGGCCGGGATTGGAGCGGTCAACCCCGATCGGGGTCGAGCCGATGCCGCTGCGCATATAGGTCTGGTAAAGATATTCGCCGAAGGTCCCCTGCCCGTCCGGGGGCAGGAGGGCGAGCACCCGGCCCGCCTTGGCGTCCACATAGAGGGCAAGGAGTCCGTCTTTGCGCGTAAAGCCCAGGGTCGCCTTGGCGAACGCGTCGCTGGCATGGGCCTGCGCGGCGGCCTGAGCCGGTCCGGGCGCGGGGGCCGCCAGGGCGTGAGGCGCCCCGGAGAAGAGCCCCGTCAGGGCCAGGGCGCAGACGGCCCCCGCTGTGACGCGAATATGCCCGCCGCGCTTGGCGCCCATGCGACCCTCCATCCCTCGACCCGAGGGATCATCAAGCCCAGGCCGCCAGTCCTGGCAAGCGGCGCGGGGAAGAAAAGCGCCCTCCCCCGCGCGCGCCCTCGGGTCAGTTCAGGCCCAGATCGTGCGCCACCGCCGGATGGGTGATGTGTCCGGCGCGGACATTGAGGCCGGCGGCGAAGCCAGCGTCCTCGGCGAAGGCCTCCTCGACCCCGCGTCCCGCCAGAAGCGAGATGTAGGGCGCGGTGGCGGCGTTCAGGGCATAGGTCGAGGTCAGAGGCGCCGCGCCGGGCATATTGGCCACGCAATAGTGCAGGATGTCGTCGACGACGAAGGTCGGGTCCGCATGGGTGGTCGGATGGCTGGTCTCGAAGCAGCCGCCCTGGTCGATCGCCACGTCCACCAGAACGGCGCCCTTGCGCATGGTCTTCAGATCGGCCCGGGTCACCAGCTTGGGCGCCGCGGCTCCCGGAATGAGCACGCAGCCAATGACGAGATCGGCCGTGGGCAGGGCCTCGGCCACCAGATCGTGGGTCGAGTAGCAGGTCTTCAGCCGCCCGCCGAACTGGTCGTCCAGCTGCTCAAGACGCGCCGCGGAGATATCGAACAGGGTGACGTCGGCGCCATGGCCCACGGCCATTTCCGCCGCGTGCTTGCCCGCCACGCCGCCGCCCAGGATCAGCACCCGCGCCGGAAGCACGCCGGGCGCGCCGCCGAGCAGCAGGCCACGCCCACCGGCCGGCTTCATCAGGTGATAGGCGCCGACATCCACCGCCATCCGCCCCGCGACCTGGCTCATGGGCGCCAGCAAGGGCAACCGGCCCGCGCGATCGGTGATCGTCTCGTAGGCGATGCAGGTGGCGCCGGACGCCATCAGGCCGCGCGCCTGATCCGGATCGGCGGCGAGGTGCAGATAGGTGAACAGGATGTGACGCGGCTTGAGCCTGGCGATCTCCACAGGCTGAGGCTCCTTGACCTTGACGATCAGGTCCGCGGCTTCGAACACCTCGTCGGCGGTGGACAGGATGGCGGCGCCGACATCGACATAGGCCTGGTCGGCGAGGCCGATGCCCGCTCCGGCGCCCGATTCGATGAACACCTGATGGCCCTCACGGACCAGCCGTTGGGCGACGCCAGGGGTGACGCCGACGCGGAACTCCAGGGTCTTGATCTCGGTGGGAACGCCGATACGCATGGTGTGACTTCCTTGAACGGGGCCCAAAGCGGCGGGCCTGGACGATTGGCCGGCCAACGCCGCCGGCGCGATGGCGCGCCCTATAGCCGAAGCCCGCGCGCAACACGATGGCTTTGAACGCGATGTCCGCGGCGCGTGTGATGGGGTCTGAGCCTAGAGCGCCGTCCGACCAGATGGGAACGGTCTGGGCGGTCAGACGGCGCGTAAACGTTTGAATCTAGAGCGGATGGCGACTGCGATCGCGATTCCGTCTGTGCGAAATCCGCTCTAGGCCGCGCGGCGGCGCAGGCGCGGCTCCTCGACCACGGCGACCAGCAGGATCAGGGACACGATCAGGAACACGGCCGAGACGCCAAACAGGGCCTCATAGCCCAGGGTCGCGGCGATCAGGCCGCCGACCAGCGGCGTCAGAGCGTTCATCGTCCCCTGACCGGTGGCCATAAGGGCCAGACGCATGGGCACGTCCTCGCGCGCGCCGAACTCCAGGACCATGGTCTGCGAGCTCATCAGAAAGCCGGACTGCGCCCCGCCGAGGGCGAAGAAGGCCACGAGAATGAACGCCACCGAGCCGAGGTTGAGACCCAGAAGGTGAACCGTGGGGAGGTCCGGCGCCGCCATCAGGAGCGCCGTGCCGCCAATCCATACGATCAGGGAGAGGCAGAAGGTGAAGCGGAAGCCGAAGCGGTCTCCGGTCAGGCCCCAGAGGAGGTTGGTGACGGTGTCCGAGCCGAGGGAGATCAGCGACAGCAGGCCGACCGTCTTGCCGTCCAGCGACATCGAGCGCCCCGCGAACAGGATGTAGAACGGGGCGCCGATCCTTCCCGCCGTGGCCAGGGTCTGGGCGATCATGAACAGCATGAAGCCGCGATCCTGAACGAACAGGGCCGGAAACTCGCGCAGGCGGGCGGAAAGCCTCGTCTTGGGCCGCACGCGCGGCGGCGAGGGCTCGACCATGAAGAGGCCCAGGGCCGCCAGCCCGGCGCTGGTCAGGACAAAGGCGGTCAGGAAGGTGACCCCATAGCCATTGCCGAATACGTTGCGTTGAACGAGATAGGCCCCCGCCCACCAGGCCAGGGCGGCGGCGATCGAACCGCCGATCATATTGCGCACGGCCTGCAGGGCTCCGCGTCGGGTGATCGGGATGACCTTGGCGAGCAGAAGCTGAAAGGCCACGCCCTGGGCCCCGGAGAACAGTCCCAGCAGAAACAAGGCGGCGAGCACGACGTAAAGCAGGGGGCGGCCGTGCAGGAAGAAGCCCGCCAGCCCCAGGATCAGGACCTGGACCCGCATCAGCGCGCCCATCACCATCGAGATGGGCAGGACCTTCCTTCGATGCTCGACAAAGGTGGCCCCGACCACCGGAGACACGACGCCGCCAAGCTGCTGCAAGGATTGGCCAAGGCCCACAAACAGGGCTGAGCCGCCGGACAGCAGGCTGAGATAGGCCGGCATGATCGTCAGGCTGTTGACCAGGCGAAAGCCCGTCATGCCCAGGGCGCCGTGGATGAAGTGCCCGGCGAAGTTGCGCGGCAGGTGGTCCCAGACGAACCGGTCATAAGCGGCCTCGGCCGCGGCGAGCTCGTCGCCCGTCAGGTCATCTTGCGCGGCGGTCGGCGCAGCGGCGTCGGTCACGTCGTCAGGGGACTCGCGAAACAGGATGAGGGCTGCGCCCGGACCCGTACGGACCCGGGCGCGAGGCGGCTCAGACGACCTCGAAGAGGCCCGCTCCGCCCATGCCGCCGCCGATGCACATGGTGACCACGGCATACTTCACATTGCCGCGCCGCTTGGCTTCCTGCAGCACGTGGCCGGTGAGCCGCGCACCGGTCATGCCAAACGGATGGCCGATCGCGATCGAGCCGCCATTGACGTTGTACTTGTCGGGGTCGATGCCAAGCCGGTTGCGGCTGTAGAGGCACTGGCTGGCGAAAGCCTCGTTCAGCTCCCAGAGATCGATGTCGTCGACCTTCAGGCCGTGGCGTTCGAGCAGTCGAGGCACGGCGAAGACCGGGCCGATTCCCATCTCGTCCGGGGCGCAGCCGGCCACCGCCCAGCCCCTGAAGATGCCCATGGGCTCAAGCCCCCGGCGCTCGGCCGCCTTGGCCTCCATCACCACCACGGCGGCGGCGCCGTCGGAGAGCTGAGAGGCGTTGCCCGCGGTGATGAAATTGCCAGGTCCCCGCACCGGCTGCAGGCTGCTCAGTCCCTCCAGCGTGGTGTCGGGACGGTTACATTCGTCGCGGTTGACCGTGTAGTCGACGATGCTCTCGGCCTTGGTCTCCTTGTCCACCACCTTCATCTTGGTGGCCATGGGCACGATCTCGTCCTTGAACTTGCCCGCCTGCTGCGCCGCCGCCATGCGACGCTGCGACTCCAGCGAATAGGCGTCCTGATCTTCGCGACTGACCTGGTAGCGCTTGGCGACGATGTCGGCGGTGTCGATCATCGGCATGAAGATGTCGGGATACATCTCGGTGAGCTTGGGATCGTTGTTGCCCTGGCCCACCCCGGAGCCCGGAAAGCTGATCGACTCCACGCCGCCGGCGACCACCGCGTCGGCGCCGTCGTCGGTGACATAACGGGCGGCCATGGCGATGGTCTGCAGGCCCGACGAGCAGAAGCGATTGATCGTCACCCCCGAGGTGGTGATCGGCAGACCGGCGAGCAGGGCCGCCTGACGGCCCAGATTGCCCGCGCCATGCGCCACATTGCCCATGAAGCAGTCCTCAATGGCCTCGGCCTCAATGCCGGAGCGCGCCACCGCGTGCTTCACCGCGTGGGCCGCCATGGAGACGGTGGGGGTGATGTTGAACCCGCCGCGGCCGGACTTGGCCAGTCCGGTACGGGCATAGGAAACGATGACGGCTTCACGCATGAGCGTTTTCTCCCTGACGTCGACTTTGTCGTCGCTTCTATACGCCCAGGCTCGCCGGACGCTAGAGCACGATGCGTTTTCGCGGAACCGGCGAAAACGCTGAATCGTGCTCGGTCTTAGAGTCCTTGAGCGCGTTACGACCCGCCGGGTCGATTCCGTCCGAACGCAACGCGCTCTAGATGGGTTGCGGAGTCCTCGCGCGCCTATTCCGGGCTGACCGGGGCGCGCCCGATCCAGATCTGAGCGCTGTGGGCCAGAAGTTCACCCTCCGCGCTGTAGAGGGCCGTGCCCGCGAAACGCTTTCGGCCGCTGAGCGTCATCGGCCAGGCGAGCACGGTCAGGGTCTCGCCGGGCTTCGGGTGGCGAAGCACCTGAGCGGTCATGGTCCCCAGTAGGCCGCCGCCGCCCTCCTGCACCACCCAGGCCACCGAACCCGGGCAATCCAGGGCCGCCCAGATGATCGGAGCGGGGATAAGGCCATCGGCGCCGGCAAAGGCCGCGTGCGGCGTCCAGGGGCCGGCGACGTGTCCGGCGGGCGCACCTTCGATCTGGCCGGCGAAGACGCGCAGCCCGACGCCGTCCGCCAGACTGGGGCCGCAGGTGAAGCAGATCGGGTGGAAGGTGCGTTGCAGACCGACGAAGCGCTCCGCCGCCGCGCGGGCCTGAGCCAGGGACGGCGGGGCGGGAGGCGCGGGCAGATCCTCCGGCGCGGCGCGCCGCGCCTCGCCGATCAGAGTCTCGCCCGGTCCGACAAGACGCGCGGTTTCGCCATCGGCGACCAGGGTCAGGGCCTGATCCAGAGGGACCGGCGCGCGCAACATGGCCGTGACCGGACCGCCGAGCGCCTCAGCCAGCAGGCCGCAGACATAGCCGCCATTGCCGGACTGCGGCGGGCCGCGAAACTGGCTCGCGACCGTGACTGTCGTCCGCGTCTGCCCCTCCACGCCGATGGCCCCTTCAGGCCTGGCCGTGAGCCGGCGCCCCGCCCAGACGACGCACCAGGGCGTCGTACTGCGCCCAGAGCGCGCCCGGAAGGCGGTCGCCGAACCGTTCATAGGCGGGCGGAATCAGCGACGCCTCCTCACGCCAGACCTCGGCGTCCACACCGAGCAGGAGGTCGAGATCGGCCGGGGCGAGGTCCAGACCGTCGAGGTCCAGGTCCTTGGAGGCGGGCACGTGGCCGATCGCCGTCTCCACCGCCCCGGCCCGACCCTCCAGCCGCTCGACGATCCATTTGAGAACACGGCTGTTGTCGCCAAAACCTGGCCACACATAGCGGCCCTTGGCGTCCTTGCGGAACCAATTGACGAAGAAGATGCGCGGCCGGCGCGCCGGGTCCGCCTTGGCGCCCATCTTCAGCCAGTGGGCGAAATAGTCGCCCATATTGTAGCCGCAGAAGGGCAGCATGGCGAACGGGTCGCGGCGCAGTTCGCCGACCTTGTTCTCGGCCGCCGCCGTCCCCTCCGAGGCCACGTTCGAGGCCAGGAAGACGCCGTGGTCCCAGTCGAACGCCTCGGTCACGAGCGGTACGGCGCTGGCGCGGCGACCTCCGAACAGGATGGCGGAGATCGGAACGCCCTGCGGGTCCTCCCACTCCGGCGCGATCGAGGGGCACTGGCCCGCCGGCGCGGTGAAGCGCGCGTTCGGGTGGGCCGCGGGCTCGCCCGTGGCGGGGCTCCAGGCCCGGCCCTTCCAGTCGGTCAGGCCCTCCGGCGGATGCTCGGTCAGTCCTTCCCACCAGACATCGCCGTCCTTGGTCAGGGCGACATTGGTGAACAGGCAGTTGGCGTTGAGCGCGGCGATGGCGTTGGCGTTGGTGGCCTCGCCGGTGCCCGGCGCCACGCCAAAGAACCCGGCCTCAGGATTGATCGCCCGAAGCGTCCCATCCGGGGCAAATCGCATCCAGCAGATATCGTCGCCCACGGTCTCGGCCTTCCAGCCCGCCAGGGTCGGCTGGAGCATGGAAAGGTTGGTCTTGCCGCAGGCGCTGGGGAAGGCCGCGGCGATGAAATGGGCGCGGCCCTCGGGAGAGGTGAGCTTGAGGATCAGCATGTGCTCGGCCAGCCAGCCCTCGTCCCGGGCCATCACCGAGGCGATGCGCAGGGCGTAGCACTTCTTGCCCAGGAGGGCATTGCCCCCATAGCCCGAGCCGAACGACCAGATCTCCCGCGTCTCCGGGAAATGGCAGATATATTTGGTCTCGTTGCACGGCCAGGCGACGTCGGTCTCGCCCGGCGCCAGGGGCTTTCCGACGCTGTGCACCGCCGGAACGAAAAATCCGTCCTCGCCCAGGGCCTCCAGGGCCGCCCGGCCCATGCGGGTCATGATCCGCATGGAAATGACCACGTAGGGGCTGTCGGTGAGCTCCACGCCGAGCGCGCTGATGGGTGAGCCCACCGGTCCCATGCAGAAGGGCACCACATAGAGGGTGCGTCCACGCATGCAGCCCTCGAACAGGCCGTGGAGTTCGGCCTTCATGCCGACCGGCTCGCGCCAGTTGTTGCTGGGGCCGGCATCAGCCTCGTCATGCGAGCAGATGAAGGTGCGGCTCTCGACCCGGGCCACGTCCTTGGGGTCCGAGGCGGCGTAGAAGCTGTTGGGGCGCTTGGCCGGGTTCAGAGGAATCAGGGACCCGGAGGCGACCATCTGGTCGGTCAGCTCACGCCATTCCGCCTCAGACCCGTCGCACCACCGCACCCGGTCCGGCCGGGTCAGGGCGGCGATTTCGCGCACCCATTCGACCAGGGCGCGATGGCGGGTCGGCGCCGGCTCCAGTCCAGGAACGCGATTGGCGGCAGCGGAGACGTCTCCATCCGGCATCAAGATCACCCAGTACAGTTGTCACAAAGAGGCGGGGCTGTCGGCCAGGAGCGCCTATTGGTAGGGCGTCCATCGTCCGGCGGCAACTCGGGGTCAAGATCAGGGGCGGCGCGACGACCTGAAAGGGACGTGATGTCGCACCCGCGCCGTCCGGCCTGGATGGCCGTGTCGCCAAGGCCGGCCCAAGGTCACGATCCGCCCTTGCCGGACGGGGTCTCGCGCCAGTCTCCCGCCGCCGCGGCCAGGAGCGTCACCAGGTCGCCCAGCCTCTGGCCCTGGGCCGCCACCAGGTCCCGACGGGCGGCGTCGAGACTGTCCTGCGCATTGACGAGATCGGCGAAAGGCGCGCCGCCCAGGCGATAGGCGTTGCGCGCGTCCTCAAGCGAGGCCTGGGCCAGGCGTTCGACCTTGGTCAGGCTGGCGATTCGCTGATCGTCCTCGCCCACGGCGCTCAGGGCGTCGGCCACCTCCGTCAGGGCCTGGACCACGGTCGCGCGATAACGCGCCTCGGAGACCTTGGCCGCCTCCACCGCGGCATGGCGCCGGGCCCTCAGGATCCCGCCGTCGAACAGGGGCAAGGAGAGCTGGGGTCCGAAATTGTACGCCGTGGCCGCGAACTGCGGCAGGTTCTGCGGCGTCAGGGCCTCCTGCGTGATGCCCGCCGTCACGCGCACATCGGGATAGAGGTCGGCCGTGGCCACGCCGATCCTGGCGCTGGCCGCGTGCAGGTCGGCCTCGGCCGCCTGAATGTCAGGACGCCTCCGGACCAGGGTCGAGGGCGTGGCGAGGACCAGGTCGGCGGGAGGACTGAAGTCCGAGACCGTGAAATCCGGTGGGGTCCAGCCATCGGGGCTATGGCCCGCGAGCTGGGCGAGGGCATGGCGACGCAGGCTCAGCGCCTGCTGCAAAGGGGCCAGGGCGGCCGTGTCGCGCGCAAGCTTGGCCCGCCCACCGAGAATGTGGGAACGGGCGTCACCCCCGGCTTCCTCGGCTGCGCGGATCAGTCCGATATCGACCTCGTCGTCATGGATCACCGCCTTCAGGGCGCCGATCTGGGCATTGAGATCGGCGATCGCCGCCGCGTTTTCGGCCACCTGGCCGGTGAGGGTGAGATAGGCCGCCTCGGCCCGCCAGGCCGCCGCCTTGGCCTGGGCGTCCGCCGCCTCGACGCGCCGCCGCTCTCCTCCGAACAGGTCGAGGTCATAGGAAACGTTCGCCCCGACCGTGTAGAGGCCGATGGTCGGGCTCGGAAAGCCGGGAAAGCCGAGCGCCGAGACATTGATCCGCTCGCGCTGATAGCCCACGCCCCCGGTCACCTGCGGATAACGCCCGCCGTGCGCCGCCGCCGCCTCCTGCCGGGCCTCGCCCAGAGTCGCGTCGGCCGCCGCCAAGGTCGGACTGCCCGCGACCGCCTGACGGATCGTCTGATCGAGCTTGCTGGAGTTGAGGACGCCCCACCACGGCCTGTCGACCGGCGCATCCAGACGCAACGCGCTGGGAGCGGCGTCGCCGGTCATGGCGAAGGTCGTCCCGGCGGTCGGCTTCGGCGGCGTGTAGTTGGGGCCCACGGCGGCGCAACCGGCAAGGCCCATGGCCAGGGCGAGCGCCGCTGCACGCGCCCTCGGGGGCGGGCTCAAGCCAGGTCCTGTCGTCACGCGCCGCATCCCCTCCGCCCCGCCGTCCCTATTCCATCGCCATGTGTTGCGCCGAGGGACGCTCCGCCATCTTCGCCGTGCGCATGAAGACCAGCAGGGGCATGACCGCGATGGAAATGATCATCATCACCTTGAAGTCGTCCACATAGGCGACCATCGCCGCCTGCCGCGTGATCTCGCCGTTCAGCGCCTCGGCCCCCATGGGGCTCGTGAGCGAGAGCGCACGGGGCAGGGCCGCGCTGATCACGGGATTGCTCGGGACGATCCGCGCCGCCAGGGTCGAATGCACCACGCTGGTGTTGGAGGTCCAGAGGGCCTGCATGATCGAGATGCCCACGCTGGAGCCCAGATTGCGCACGAGATTGTACATCCCCGCCCCTTCCGGCCGCAGGGTTGGGGGAATGGTGGCGAAGGCCAGGGTGCTCAGCGGCACGAAGATCAGGCCAAGGCCAAGGCCCGACAGGAAGCCCGAAAACATGATCGGGCCAGCGGTCATGTCGAGGCTGAATCCCGCCATCATGCCCATGGCCAGAGCGCCGACCGACAGGCCCACGACCAGGATCAGGCGCGTATCCACCTTGCCGATCAGGCGGCCGACCACCAGCATCGAGATCATCGACCCGATGCCCCGCGGCATATTGGCCAAACCGCTCTGAAAGGCGCTGTAGCCCATCAGGTCCTGCATCATCGGCGGCAGGAGGGCCATGGCCGAAAACAGCAGCACGCCGACGAAAAATCCGAACACCGTGCAGGTGACGAAGTTGCCGTCCCGCGCCAGGGCGCGGTTGAAGAACGGGTGTCGCGCGGTGAGGGTCTGCACCAGAAAGACCCAGAAGGCGATGGCGGCGATGATCGCCTCGGTCCAGATCTCCTGGGACGAGAACCAGTCCTGGGTCGGGCCGCGATCGACCATCAGCTGAAAGGACGCCACGGCGGTGGTCAGGGCGCCAAAGCCGATGAAGTCGAAGGGCCTGGGTTTGTCCTCGCCCCGCTCGGCGGACATGAACAGGAAGAGGCCGGTAAAGGCGAGAATGCCCACGGGCAGATTGATATAGAAGCACCACCGCCAGCTCAGATTGTCGGTCAACCAGCCGCCCAGCGTGGGGCCGAGCACGGGGCCGAGAATGGTCGCCGCGCCCCACAGCGCCATGACCTGCCCCACCTGCTGCGGCGGATAAAGGTCGAGCACCACGGCCTGGGAAAGGGGCACCAGCGAGGCCCCGAACAGGCCCTGGACCAGACGAAAGACGACGATCTCGCCGAGATTGGTGGCGATCCCGCAGAGCATCGAGGCCACGGTGAACCCGACCACCGAAATCATGAAGAGGCTCTTGCGGCCGACGCGCAGGGACAGCCAGCCTGAGAGCGGCGTCATGATCGCCGTGGCGATCAGATAGGAGGTCAGCACCCAGGTGATCTGGTCCTGGGAGGCCGAGACGCTGCCCTGGATATGCGGAAGGGCGACATTGACGATGGTCGTGTCGAGCGAGTTCATCACCGTGGCCAGGATCAGGCTGAGGGTGATGGGAACCCGGTTCTCGATATCGCGCCGGCTGACCATGCGACGGTCAGCTTCCGGGCGGCTTCTGGCCCGCCGCCGTCACGTCCACGGTCACCGTGGCGGAGAGGCCCGCCCGGGCGGCGATGCCGGGGGGCGGCTTGTCGAAGGCGATCCGCACGGGGAGACGCTGCACCACCTTGACCCAGTTGCCCGTGGCGTTCTGGGCCGGCAGGGCCGAGAAGGTCGAGCCGGAGCCTGGGCTGAAACTCTCCACGTGACCGCTGAAGGTCCGACCGCCCAGGGCGTCCATATGGATCTTGGCCGGCTGACCGATGCGCATCCTGGCCAGCTGGTTTTCCTTGAAGTTGGCGTCGATCCAGGGCGCGCCCGCCAGGAGGAAGAACACGGTCTGGGACGGGTTCACATAGGCGCCGGGCTGGAGCTCGTCGACCCGCGCCACCACGCCGTCGCGCGGCGCTGCGACCTCGGTGCGTCCAAGCGCGATCTGCGCCGTCTCCAGAGCCGCCTGGGCCTGGGCGACGGCGGGATAGCCCGCCTCGGTCATCTTCGGGCCGCCGAGATTGGCGATCGCGGTCGCCAGGGCCTCGCGCGCCAGAGCCAGATCGGCGGTGGCGAGATTGGCGCTCTGGCGGGCATTGGCCGCGTCCCGGCGCGAGGCGACGCCTGCGGCGACCAGAGCGTCCTGACGGTCGGCCTCGCGGCCGTCATGGGCGGCGGTCACGGCCGCGGCGGCGACGCGCAGGCGGGCCTCGTCCACCGCGTGTTGGCGCGCGACGAATTCTAGCTTGGCCGCGGCCAGATCCGCCTGGGCCTTGTGCAGGGCCGCGACCTCGTCAGCCGGATCGAGGCGGAACAGGACCTGCCCGGCCTTGACCGCCTGGTTGTCGACCACATCCACCTCGACCACGCGTCCGGCGATGGCGGCGCTGATCGGCGCCTTGCCGATGTCGACATAGGCGTCGTCCGTGGTCTGGCTCTTGCCGCTGTTCAGCGCGAACCAGGCGACGATGGCGATCAGGATCACCGGCCCGCCGATCATCAGCGGCCAGCGCCACCGGGCCAGGGCGCTCTGCGGGGCCAAGGTCCCGGAGGTGTCGTCTGCGCTCACCTGATGCTCCCCGGCCGTCTCAAACGCCGCCTGTCTGGGCCAACGCCACGCCGCCGTCGACGACCAGGGTGTCGCCCACCACATAGTCGCCCGAGCGGGCGGCGAGATAGATCGCGGCGGCGGCCATGTCCTCATCGCGTCCGATCCGACGGCTCGGGATCAGGGCGGCAATGGCGTCCGCCCGGTCGCGGGCGTCACGGTTCATATCCGAGGCGAAGGCGCCCGGCGCGATCGCGGTGACAACGATCTGGTCCTCGATCAGACGCGCGGCCATCCGCCGCGTGAGGTGGATCAGCCCCGCCTTGGACGCCTGATAGGAATAGGTCTCCATGGGATTGGGCCGGACCCCATCGATCGAGGCGATATGAATGACCTTCGCCGGGCGCTCGGCGCTGGCGGCGGCCTTGAGCGCCCCGTGCAGGGCCTGGGTCAGGAAGAAGGGCGATTTGAGATTGAGGTTAAGCACCTTGTCCCAGCCGCTCTCGGGGAAATCGTCAAACGGCGCGCCCCAGGCGGCGCCGGCGTTGTTGACCAGGATATCGAGCCGGGGCTCCAGCGCGGTCAGACGCGCGGCAAGCGCCTGGCAGCCCTCCACCGTGGAGACATCCTGCGGCAGGGAGATGCAGGGACCCAGGGACGAGAGGGCCTTGGCCGTCTCATCGCATTTGTCCGCTTTTCGCGCGGAGATGTAGACCTTGGCCCCCTGGCGCAGAAAGCCCTCGGCGATCATGCGCCCAATACCCCGCGAGCCGCCCGTCACCAGAGCCACACGACCTTCGAGGGAAAAGAGATCGGCGATCATGAAGACCCTTTCGGTCGGGCGACGGCGCATCGGCGGGGGGCGGGTGTGGGGTGGCCCATGGGCGCCCGCTCCGTCAAGGGTTTATGAAACCCGGCCGTGAGCTTTGCAGCCCGGAGGCGTCCCCGCCCCGTCCGACAAACCGATGAGGGTTCAGGCGGGCGGGACAGCCTGCCGGAATTCCTCGCGGGACTTGCCGGGCCGCCTTAGGTTAAGGCAATCCCGCGCCGCATCACGGTGACCCGCAGACGCCTCTCAAGGGATTGCATGAGCCCGAACACCCTGGCCCCCGCGCCCCTGTCCAGCCTCGTGCGCCTCAACCACCTGCGGCGGCTGGAGGCGGAGAGTATCCAGATCCTGCGCGAAGTCGTGGCCGAGCGCGAGCGCCCGGTGATGCTCTATTCCGTGGGCAAGGACTCGGCGGTCATGCTGCACCTGGCGGCGAAGGCCTTCCATCCCTCCCGCCCGCCGTTTCCCCTGCTGCACGTGGACACCACCTGGAAGTTTCAGGCCATGTACGCCATGCGCGAGAGGATGGCGAAGGAGCTCGGTTTCGAGCTGATCGTGCACCAGAACCCGGAGGCCAAGGCGCAGGGCATCAACCCCTTCGACCACGGCGCGCTCCACACCGACATGTGGAAGACCGAAGGCCTCAAACAGGCCCTGAATGCGCATGGTTTCGATGCCGCCTTCGGCGGCGCGCGGCGCGATGAGGAGAAGAGCCGGGCCAAGGAGCGCGTGGTCTCGGTGCGAAGCCCCGGCCATGGCTGGGACCCCAAGAGTCAGCGGCCGGAGCTGTGGAAGCTGTACAACACCCGTCTTGGCCCCGGCGAGACGGTCCGCGTCTTCCCCCTGTCCAACTGGACCGAGCTGGACATCTGGCAATACATCCAGATCGAAGCCATTCCGGTCGTGCCGCTGTATTTCGCCGCGCCGCGCCCCGTGGTCGAGCGCAACGGGACCCTGATCATGGTCGATGACGCCCGTATGCGCCTTGAACCGGGCGAAACGCCTCAGTTGCGAAAGGTCCGCTTCCGGACCCTGGGTTGCTATCCCCTGACCGGCGCCGTGGAGAGCGAGGCCGAGACCCTGACCCAGGTGATCCAGGAGATGCTTCTGACCTCCACGTCCGAGCGCCAGGGCCGGGTGATCGACCACGACCAGACCGCCTCGATGGAAAAGAAGAAGCGCGAGGGCTATTTCTGATGGCGCATGTATCTGACCTGATCGCCACCGATATCGAGGCCTATCTGGAGCAGCATCAGGCCAAGTCCCTGCTGCGCTTCATCACCTGCGGGTCCGTGGACGACGGCAAGTCGACCCTGATCGGGCGCCTGCTCTACGACTCCAAGATGATCTTCGAGGATCAGCTCGCGGCCCTGGAGGCGGACTCCCGGCGCGTGGGCACGCAGGGCGGGGAGATCGACTTCGCGCTTCTGGTGGACGGCCTCGCCGCCGAGCGCGAGCAGGGCATCACCATCGATGTCGCCTACCGCTTCTTCTCCACCGACCGGCGCAAGTTCATCGTCGCGGACACGCCCGGCCACGAGCAATATACCCGCAACATGGTCACCGGCGCCTCCACGGCCGACCTTGCGGTGATCCTGATCGATGCGCGCAAGGGCGTGCTGACCCAGACGCGGCGCCACAGCTTCCTCGTGCACCTCCTGGGGATCAAGAAGGTGGTCCTGGCGGTGAACAAGATGGACCTGGTCGGCTTCGACCAGGCGGTGTTCGACCGCATCGTCGCCGACTACCGCGCCTTCGCGGCCGCGTTGGACTTCACCGAGCTTCTGGCCATCCCGATCAGCGGCCTGCGCGGGGACAATATCACTGAGACCAGCGCCCGGACGCCCTGGTATGCCGGTCCCTCCCTGATGCACCACCTGGAGACGGTGGAGATCGACGCCGAGGCGCGGGCCGCCCAGCCCCTGCGCATGACCGTGCAATGGGTCAATCGCCCGCATCTGGATTTTCGCGGCTTCAGCGGCCAGATCGAAGCGGGCGTGGCGCGGCCGGGCGACGCCGTGCGCATCCTGCCCTCGGGGCGCGAGACGACCCTCGCGCGCATCGTCACGTCCGATGGCGATCTCGAGATCGCCGGCGCGGGGCAGTCGGTCACCCTGACCTTCGCCGACGAGGTCGACTGCTCTCGCGGGGACATGATCGCCGACGCCCGCGACCCGGCGGAGGTCGCCGACCAGTTCGAGTGTCATCTGGTGTGGATGGCCAGCGAACCGCTTCTGCCCGGACGGCCCTACTGGCTGAAGATCGGCGCGCGCACGGTTCAGGCCACGATCACCGAGATCAAACACCGCATCAATGTGAACACGCTCGAGCATCTGGCGGCGCGGCAGCTCGAACTGAACGAGATCGCCCTGGTCAATGTCAGCCTGAGCGCGCCGGTGGCGTTTGAGCCCTACAAGGCCAATCCCGACCTCGGCGGGTTCATTCTGATCGACCGCATGACCAACGCGACGGTCGGCGCCGGCATGATCCGCTTCGCCCTGCGCCGGGCGCACAATATCCACTGGCAGGCGGTGGACGTGTCCAAGGCCAGCCGGGCCGCCGCCAAGGGCCAGACGCCGGCGGTGCTTTGGTTCACCGGCCTCTCCGGTTCGGGCAAGTCGACCATCGCCAATCTGGTGGAGAAGAAGCTCCTGGCGCTCGGCCGCCACACCTATCTCCTGGACGGCGACAATGTTCGCCACGGCCTCAACCGGGACCTGGGCTTCACGGACGCCGAGCGGGTGGAGAACATCCGCCGGGTGGCGGAGGTGGCCAAGCTGATGGTCGACGCCGGGCTGATCGTGCTTGTCTCCTTCATCAGCCCGTTCCGCTCCGAGCGGGCCATGGCGCGCGAATTGATGGAGCCGGGCGAGTTCGTGGAGATCTTCGTCGATACCCCGCTCAGCGTGGCGGAGGCCCGCGACGTGAAGGGTCTCTATCGCAAGGCGCGCGAGGGCCAGTTGAAGAATTTCACCGGGATCGACAGCCCCTATGAGGCCCCCGAGGCGCCGGAGATCCATATCCAGGCCGACCAGATTTCCGCCGAACTTGCCGCCGATAGGATCGTGGCGCATCTGGCGCGGGCCTGACGGGAGGAGCCCCCATGTCCCCTGCTCTGCTCCTGACCGCCCTCCTTCAGGTTGCGGCCGCCGCGCCGCAGTCCCCGGGCCTTCTGGGCCCCGTCCAGCCAGGCGCCGCCCCGCCCGGCGCGCCGCCGGCCGTGGTCAAGGACAACCCCTCAGCCGCCGGCCAGCTCAGCATCGCCGTGTCGCCCGCCTGCGCGCTGGATGCGGCCCGGCAGTTCGACTTCCTCCTCGGCCGCTGGAGCCTGTCGCGCTCGGATGACCTTCGGGAGATCTCCAGGGTCGAGGTCCGCCGCGCCGCCGACGGTTGCGCGCTGATCGAGACCGACACGCCAACCCAGGGCGCCTCGACGGTGAGCCTCAGCGTCTATGATCCCGGAGCCACGATCTGGCGGCGGACCCAGATTTCCGGCGAAGGTGAGCTTCTCACCCTTGAGGGCGGCGAGCAGAACGGCGCCATGGTCCTGGAAGGCGAGGTCTCGGCGCCCGGCAAGTCAGGTCTCGTGCGGTTGACCTGGACCCGCACAGGCGAGACGGTGCACGAGACCGAGGAGTCCTCCACCGACGGTCGGGTCTGGAGCGATGTGTTCAGCCATGACCTGCATCCCCTGCCTTAATGGCGCGCATCATGCCGAATTGAACCTTTTGCGCCCCGCCGCGTTTTGGCGGTGTGGGTTAAGGGGGAACCAATGCGTGGCCTGATGGGGAATAAGGACAAGAGGCGCGCGCGCCGCGCCGGTTTCGGCCTCGTGGGGTGGGCGGTCGCGGGCCTGGGATTGCTGATGGCGGGGCCTTCCCTCGCCGCGAGCCCGATCGACGGAACCTGGACGGTCGATCTTCGCTCGGTGTCCTGGTCCGGCTCGACCATCGATTTTCTGGTCACGGCCGATACCTTCATCCAGAGCGAGAACGGCCACAGCTTCACAATTCCCATCGATGGGAAGCCGCACCCTTTCACGCTCAGGCCGGACAGGTTCGACGCCCTGGCGGTGACCCAGGTTCGCGCCGATGGGGTGGATACCGTCGCCTACAAGGCCGGAAGGCCGGTCTATGTCGACCACTGGCGGCTTGGCCCCGACCGCGCCACCCTGACCGAGACCGTCGTCGATCCGGGCCCGACCGGCGAGCTGAAATACCAGCGTATCCTGGTCCGACAGGGGCAACCGCCGGTGGGCGGCCTCGCCATCTCCGGGTCCTGGCGAAGGAGCCATATGAGCGTCGGCATGCCAGGTCTGGTGGTCAACGCCTTCGAGGACCGGGGCGACGCCCTGGCCTGGAGCAACGGCGCGGGCATGAGCTACCTGGCCAAGTTCGATGGGACCAAGGCCCCTCAGATCAACGATCCGGGCCAGACCCTCGTGTCGGTGAAGAAGATCAGCGACCATGAATATGTCGAGACGGACTGGCGCGGGGGGCGCGAGACCGATGTCTTCACCATGGTCGTCTCCCCCGACGGGACGACCCTGACCACCACCGACGACGACCTGCGCACCGGCGCGCGCGAGATCCAGGTGGCGCACAAGCCATAGGTCAGGGCCCAGAGCGCTTAGGACCCAGAGCGCTGAGCGCCCAGGGTGCGATGGGTTTTCGTGGCGTCGGCGATGGGGCCAGACCAAGCCCTGTCTTCAAGGGCTTGAGCGCGTTGCTAGGCGCCGAAATCCAGGACGATTTTCCCGAAATGGCTGCCCGCCGCCATGGCCTCGAAGGCCGCCCGCGCCTCGGTCCAGGCAAACACCTTGTCCACCACCGGGGCGATCTGATGGGTGGCGAGCGCCCGGCACATGGCCTCGAACATCTCGCGCGAGCCGACCATGACGCCCTGCAGCTTCGCCCCCGTGGCGATCATGCCGCCGAAGGGCAAGGGCTCGGCCGCCCCGCCCAGCACGCCGATGATGGCGATATGGCCCATCAGCGAGATGCATTTGAGCCCTTCGGCCACCGTCGCGCCGCCGACCCCCATGATGAAGTCGACCCCGCGCGGACCCGTCCAGGCCCGGGCCGCGGCGCCCCATTCCGGGGTGGCGCGATAGTTGATCCCGAAGTCGGCTCCCAGGGCCTTGGCTCGCGCCAGCTTTTCGTCCGAGGACGAGGTGACGATGACGCGATAGCCGGCCGCCTTGGCCAGTTGCAGGCCGAAGACCGAGACCCCGCCGGTCCCCTGGACCAGCACGGTATCGCCCGGCCTCAGGCGGGCGTCCTCGAACAGGGCCCGCCAGGCCGTGAGGGCGGCGCAGGGCAGGGTCGCGACCTGGTGGTCGCTCAGAAAGTCCGGGACCTTTGAAAGCCCGTCCTGGTGGAACACCGCCAGCTCGCGTCCGGCGCCGGGGATCGGCAGCCCCAGGGCCGAGCGCAGGGCCTCCGGGGTGGGCGGGCCGGAGATCCAGCTCTGGAAGAACAGGGTCGCCGCCCGGTCGCCGACTTTGAACCGCGTCACCCCCTCGCCCACCGCATCGACGATCCCGCACCCATCCGAGAAGGGCGTCAGGGGAAGCGGCGTCTGGGGGCCATAGACGCCATTGATCATCAGAAGATCACGATAGTTGAGCGAGGCGGCGCGCATCCGCAGCCGCACCTCGCCGGGACCCGGTTCAGGGTCGGGCAGCTCGACGACCTTGAGATGGTCGAGGCCCAGGCCGTCGGTCAGTTGCAGGGCGCGCATGGCGGGGCTCCTTGAAGTGGCGCACGTGCGCCGCCGGGGTGGGACCTTGGGCGGCGTTCACACGCCTGGTCTGAAGTCGAGGCGGCGTTCACACGCCGTTGGGCATAAGGTCGAGACGTCGCGCCTGCGCCATCTCCTCATAAAGGGTCAGGATACGGATCTGGGTGGCCGCGTCGCCGCGGGCCTCGGCGGCGATGTGCAGGCCGATCAGGGCCTGACGCAGGGCTGCGTTCTCGGCGTCCAGCTCGCTCCAGGAGGCGTCGGGCCTGGCCGTCGTCAGGCGCGGAGTCGCCGGATAGACCTCACGCACCGCGTCCAGCAGAGCGGCGATGGCGGCGTTCTCCCAGCGGCGCGCCGCCGGTCCCTTCTCAGCCTCCTGAGCGGCGAGGATCAGCAAGGTCGCCACCAGGCCCTGACGCGAGGCCATGTAGTCGGGACCCACCTCGGCGGGTGGCGGGACGAGCATGGCCTGGGCGAGGCCAGTCAGCAGATCAGGCAGCTTGGGGCTCATAGGGGGCCGAGCGCCTTCAGGCGCGCCGCGAGGATCAGGTCCTGCGCCCGGGCCGTGAACCAGCCGGAGAACAGCAGGACGGGCTCGGCGCCGCCCTCGCTCCAGGCCTTGGCGGATGAAATCCAGATCGCCTGAGCCTTGACCGAGGCGAACAGGGACCACCAGGCGAAGGCCTCGGGGTCGAAGGCGAGGCCGCTGGCCTTCTCCCAGACCCGCACCCCCTCCTCGAAGGCGATCATGCCGGAGACGCGCGGATCGTCGGGGCGCGACCAGAGCGGGTCAGTGGCCCAGGCCAGGTCCTCGAGCGGGTCGCCCAGATGCGCCATTTCCCAGTCGAGCACCGCCAGGATCCGGCCCGCGCCATCGTGCAGGAAATTGCCCGAGCGCAGGTCGCCATGGACCACGCCGACCCGCTTGGGCGGAGGGGGCGGGGCGTGGCGCAGGCGGCGGATGGCGGCGCGGACGATGGGCTGGGGATGGGCCTCATCGGCGTCGATCACGCCCTCCCAGTAGTCGAGCTCGCGTCGCCAGCAGTCCTCGGGAGCCGGGGCGTCCATGACCTGCAACAGCGGCAGGTCCCGCAGAGGCTCGGCGGCGATGCGCCCCATGACCTCGAAAAAGCGCGCGCCAATGGCGTCGGCGTGGGGGCCGTAGGGGTCGGGCTGGAACGGGCTTGCCGCCGCCCCGCCGTCCACCCGCCCCATGATGAAGAAGGGCCGCTCCAGCTCCGCGCCCCGCGTCTCCAGCCAGAGGGCCCGCGGCGCCGCCACGTCCTTGCCGGCGAAGGAGGCGATCGCCAGGAACTCCGCGCTGCGGTCGGTCTCGATCAGGCTATCCGGCGGGTCGCGGCGGAGAATATAGCCGCGCACGCCGTCCGGGGTCTGCGCATCGAAGCGATAGGTCTCGCGGCTCGCCCCGCCCGAGATGCGCGCCACGCCGCTGACCTTGACGGGGCCCCCCGTGACCCGGGTCAGATAGGCCTCGATCTGGGACGCCAGGGTCATGACGGGCCGACGCTCCCGTTTGCGCTCCCCTGGGCGGGCGGCGGATCGAAGACGCCGGTGAGGCCCGCTCCGCGGTGCGGACCCAGCGCAAGCTGCTCCAGCACGCCGCGCCCCCGGGTCTCGACGCCGCGAGGATCGATATGGGTGACGCGGGCCAGGGCCTGGACATGCAGGTTGAGCGGCGAGGTCATGTCCTGCGCGGCGAGGTCGCGATCCTCCCGCGCCGTCTCCAGCGGTCCATGCGCCAGGCCGTGGCCCCAGGTGGGATGGCCATAGCCGAGGCCGTTCATCAGAAATTCGAATGAGGGCTCGAGGATCAGGCGGTGCTCGCCGTCCGGCGCGGTCATGGCGATCACCGCGCGGCTCGCGTGGCGCGAGGACCGGCCCCAGTCGAGGCTGACCGCGCAGTGGTCCATCTCGGCGATCGCGTCCGCCGCCGCGCCGTCCGGCGCCCAGCAGGCCCGCCGGTTCCACGGCAATCCTTCGGCGTCGTCATTGGTGTGGAAGAAGGCGCTGGCGTGCGGAAGGTTGATCGGCGCCCAGATCCAAAAGAACTGGGGCGGGCTCGCCGGCGGCGTCTCCTGCGGGTCGCGCGCGCCCACGGGGCGGATGCCCCAGGACCGATCCCGGGTGCCGACGAAGCCGGAGACATCGGTGCGCACGCCGTCGCGCTCGACCCAGCCCTGCCAGCGGCCGTTCTGGGTCAGGCGGGTATAGTCCATGAACAGGCGTGGACCGTTGCGGCGGATGAAGCGCGGCTCCTCGATCGGAAAGGCCCGCCCGGTAAAGCTAAGCTCGGCCTTGAGGCCGTGGTCCGGGGCGTCGATGCGCAGGCTGAGGCGGCGCAACGCCTCGTTCACCTCGATGGCGATGGGGCCGACGGTCAGGTCCAGGCGCTCCATGCCCAGCCAGCGGCTGGCGTGCAGGTCGGTCTGCACCCCGTCCTGGACGAGGCAGAAGCTGGCGTCGGCGATGTTGAGGTGAGGATAGACGCCAAAGGCCGCCGCGAAGAAAACCTCGCCCCCGGCCGGCGTCTCCAGGGCGTAGCCGTTGAAGAAATAGCGATCGTAGAAATTCCGGTCGGAGCCCGAATAGGCGATGGGGTCGGGCGTCTGATGAATCGGAAAATCGTCGCCCCGCGTCAGGACCATGGTCGTTTTCTCCCTGAAACGGAGATAAGCCGGGCCCGGCGCGAGCGGCAACCGTGACGGAGGGTCAAGCCATGGACGACAGCGCGGGCCTTACCCGGATCGCGGCCCTGAGCGGGCTTCTCAGCGTGGCCTTCGGCGCATTCGCCGCCCATGGCATGGCCAATCACCTCGAGGCCCAGTCCCTGCTGAAGACCGGAGCGCAATACGAGGCGATCCACGCCCTGGCGGCCCTGGCGGCCCTGGCCATTCTCAAGACGCCACGCGGCCGGATCCTGACCGCCTGGCTGTTCCTGCTCGGCAGCGTCCTGTTCTGCGGCTCGCTCTACGCCCTGGCGCTGGGCGCGCCGCGCATCACCGGCGCCATCACCCCGGTGGGCGGCCTTTTGTTCATGGCCGGCTGGGCGAGCTTCGCGCTCAATGCCGGTCGCGCCGGGGGTCAGCACTGATCGAGCCCATGCCTGAGCTTGCCCGCGCGCGCGTTTTTTGCACAGTGTCGGGCGTGGTCAGAACCGCTCTCCGCCCCGCCTCCGCCGTCCCGGCCGCAGCTCCTGCGGGTCGCGGGTAATGGAGCGCGCCTCCCCCTCGCCCCAGACCGCCATGTCCGGCGCCGGTCGGCGGGGCCTGTTCGTCGAGACCGAGCCGTTTCACCAGGGCTGGATGAACGTCGGCGACGGCCATGAGGTCTATTATGAGGAGTGCGGCGCGCGGCTGGGAAAGCCGGCGGTGATCCTGCACGGCGGCCCGGGCGGAGCGATCAACCCGACCATGCGGCGCTTCTTCGACCCCGCGCGCTGGCGCATGGCCCTGTTCGACCAGCGCGGCTGCGGTCGAAGCCGGCCCAACGCCTCGCTTCAGGCCAATGACACCTGGGCCCTGGTGGAGGATATCGAGCGCCTTCGCCGCCACCTCGGGGTGGAGACCTGGACCGTGTTTGGCGGGTCCTGGGGCTCGACCCTGGCCCTGGCCTATGCCGTCACCCACCCCGAGCGGGTCGACGCCCTGATCCTGCGCGGCGTGTTTCTGGTCACCGACGCGGAGTTGAACTGGTTCTATCAGGACGGCGCCTCGAACCTGTTTCCCGACGCCTGGGAGCGCTTCCTGGCGCCGATCCCCGAGGCGGAGCGCGGCGATCTGGTGCGCGCCTATCACAAGCGTCTGACCCACCCCGACCGGCGCATCCAGGCCGAGGCCGCCGCCGCCTGGAGCCAGTGGGAGGGCGACACCCTGTCGCTGCGCGGCCCCCAGGCGCGCCCGGCCAAGTTCAACGAAACCGACTTCGCCGTCGCCTTCGCCCGGATCGAGTGCCACTATTTCGTGAACAAGGGCTTCTTTCCCCACGACGGCTGGCTGTTGGATCAGGCGGCGAAGATCCGCCACATCCCGGGCTGGATCGTGCAGGGCCGCTTCGATGTGGTGACGCCGATGCGCGCCGCCTGGGCGCTCAAGAAGGCCTGGCCCGAGGCCCGCTTCGACATCGTCTGGGACGCTGGACACGCCTCCACCGAGCCTGGCGTGATCGACGCCCTGGTCCGCGCCACCGACGCCGCGCTCGAGGTCTGAGGGGTCGCGGGCGCGGCCGCCCGTCATGGCGCGCCGCCGGATCCTGGGCTAACCGGTGAGGCGTCTGTCTGAACCAGAAGGAGCCGTCATGACCCAAGTGGTGTTGAGCGTCGTCGGCAGCGATCGGCCGGGCCTGACCCAGGCCCTGGCGGCGGCGGTGGTCGCGGCCGGGGGCAACTGGCTTGAAAGCCACCTGAGCCAGCTAGGCGGGCTCTATGTCGGCTCGGTCCTGGTGGAGGTCGAGGCCGACGGTCTTCCGGCCCTGCGCGCGGGCGTGCAGAAGGTCGACGCCCAGGGCCTGGACGTGCGCCTGGCGCTGCTCGACGGCGTGGTCGCCGAGCCCCCCGCCCCCGCCGGCGCGACCCTCGACTTCTTCCTGGTGGGCCAGGACCAGCCCGGCATTGTCAACGACGTCACCGCCGCCCTGGCGGCCCTCGGCGCCAATATCGAGAGCTTCGAGACCTGGATCAGCGCCGAGCCCCAGACGGGCCTTCCCCTGTTCCACGTTGACGCCCAGCTGCGCCTGCCCGACGGCCTTTCCGCCGCAACCGTTCAGGCCGCCCTGGAGAACATCTCCGCCGAGATCATGGTCGACTTCACCCTCGACCCGGCGGATTAGCGCGGCGCTCTAAAACGGGATTTGCGGCATGCGCGGGCGCCAGACGCCCAGGGCCACATTGACCAGGGCGACCAGCAGCAGCACGACCAGGGTGTGGCTCTCGGCCGTGAGGGTGTGGGCGAGATCGGCTGGCGCGGCGCCCGCCTTGGCCGCCGCCTGGATCGGGCCCTGGATATAGACGAGGCCGCCCTCGAAGACCGAAATGCCGGTGGCGAGCTTGATCCACACCCAGGCGGCGTCGTGAAAGGCGGGCGTGGCGGCGATGGCCAGGAGGCCCGAGAGCAGGGTCAGGGCCAGGGCCGGCAGAAAGACGAGGCCCGCGATCTGGGCCATGGCGCCCACGGCCGCCCAGCGCGTCGCCGGCGCCGCCAGGCTCGCCCACAGCACCGCCGCCAGCAGGGAGGCCATGGCCCCCATCAGGCCGATCGCCCCCAGGGTGTGCAGGAATTTGAGCGTCAGTCTCACAGCGACATTCGCCTCCCAAGGCTCGGCGGCGGCATCCGGAGCACGATGCGTTTTCGTGGAATCGGCGAAGACGCTGAATCGTGCTCTATCTTTAGGTTCCTGAGCGCGTTGCGAAGCGCCGGGTTGGTTCCGTACAAACGCAACGCGCTCCAGGGCGATGGGGCACTATACGCCCTTGGGCCCGCGGCGGATGAGCCTGAGCGCGCGAGGTCCCGGGCGCCGCGCAGCTTGGCGGCGTCGCGCGATCTCGATATCGGAGGGGCGAAGGCGCGGGCTTTGCAGGCTGGGGGGCTTGTCCATGGAGATCCACAAACCCAAGGCGGCGCACTCCCTGCGCGAATTCCTGGTGGAGATCGCCACCATCACCTGCGGCATCCTGATCGCGCTCGGCCTGGAGCAGGCGGTGGAGGCCTTCCATTGGGAGGAGGCGGTGTCCAAGGCCCGCCTGGCCCTGCACCGGGAGATCCTCGGCGACGACCTCTACCTCGCCGAGCGCGTGGCCGTCGCGGGGTGCATGGACCGACACATGGCCGAGGTCGACGCCCTGATCGCCAAGGTGGCGCGGACCGGGATGACCTCCCAGGTGAGCGGGGTCGCCGGCCACCTGGGGCGGGGCTTCCAGACCGAGGAGAGACAGGCGCAGGAGGCGGCCCAGGTTCTGGTGCATTTCCCGGTCCCGGAGCGCCGGACGATGGAGCTCTATTACCAACTGATCGAAGACATGAAGGGCTGGAATAGTGAGGAGTTGGACATCTGGTCGGACCTCAGCGTCCT
Organism: Caulobacteraceae bacterium; assembly: GCA_027452265.1. Classification (GTDB taxonomy): domain Bacteria; phylum Pseudomonadota; class Alphaproteobacteria; order Caulobacterales; family Caulobacteraceae; genus Acaudatibacter. The sequence goes on along the minus strand of DAIDGR010000025.1, from coordinate 32,004 downwards.
GGACGGCCCGCCCAAGCGCTTCAGCGTCAGCGACCTCACCCTGCTGCGCATGCGCCTCGCGCGCGCCAGGCGGCTGGAATATCTGTGGGTGCGCAACGCCCGGATCAATCTGCAGTTGACGCAGGACCTGGGCCTGACCCCGCCCAAGGCTCCGGCGAGCTTTGTCGACGAGGTCTGCGAGGGTCACGTTCAGGAGGGCTGAGGGTCGCTACAGCAGCGCGCCGCTGCCGCTGGCCACCTCGGAATAGCGGTGGACCTTGGCCGAAAGGACCAGGGCGAAGCCAGCCATCATGGTGATCATCACCGTGCCGCCGAACGAGAGCAGAGGCATGGGCACCCCGACCACCGGGGCGAGGCCCATCACCATGGCCCCGTTGATCAGCACGCACAGAGAAAAGCCGACGATCACGCCCGACGCCGCGAGGCGGGCGAAGTGGCTGTGGGCCATGGAGGCGATGCGCAGACCGAGAAAGATCACCGCCCCGTACAGGACCAGGACGCTCAGGCTGCCGAGAAAGCCGAACTCCTCGGCCATGGAGGCGAAGATGAAGTCGGTGGACTTCTCCGGCAGGAAGTTGAGCTGGCTCTGGGTGCCAAGCTCGAAGCCCTTGCCCAGGAGGCCGCCAGAGCCGAGCGCGATCTTCGACTGAATGATGTGATAGCCGGCGCCGGAGCGGTCCGCCTCCGGGTGCAGAAAGGTCAGGAGGCGCGCCTTCTGGTACCCCTTGATGACGAATAGGAAGGCGATGGGCGCGAGCGCCGCGCCGGCGGCGATCACCGCGCCGGCCAGGTGCAGGCTGAGGCCCGCCATCAGCATCATGGCCGCGCCCGTGGCGGCGATCAGGATGGCCGTGCCGAGATCCGGCTGATGCGCCACCAGGGCGGCCGGGGCGGCGATCATCGCCGCAGGGATGAGGAGGCGCCAGGAGAGCCGCGCCTGGGCGAGATCCAGACCGTGATAGAACCGGGCCAGGGCCAGGACGAGGGCCACCTTGATCATCTCGGACGGCTGGATCTGGACCGGGCCGAACTGCAGCCAGCGGCGGGCGCCCAGGGTCGCATGGCCGATCACCGGCACGGCCAGGAGGAGCAGCATGCACAGGGCATAGATCGGGTAGGCCAGGTCGAACCAAACCTGCAGGTCCACCGTCGCCAGGGCAATGGTGGCGATAAGGCACAGGCCGAACAGGATCAGATGCTTGGCCGCCCAGGGCGACCAGTGCCCCCCGGCGATGGAATAGAGCACCACCCCGCCCATGCCGGCGATGGCGGTGAGAAGCAGACAGATGGTCCAGTCCACACGGGTGAGCTTGACGATCAGCCGATCGCGCTCGCCCGGACGGCTGATGGCGCCGATGGTCATCCGGTCACCCGGCGCGTCGTGGCGGCCGCGGCCGATCCGCCCGCACGCGTCGCGATCTGGGAGGGAGCGCTTTGGGGCTCGGCCAGGATGCGGGCGCGGATTTCCGGATCCTTGAGCAGGGCGACCCGCATGATCTTGGTGGCCTTGGGCGCCGAGGCGTCGGCGCCGAACCCGCCATGCTCCACCAGGATGCTGAGGGCGTAGCGCGGCGCATCGGAAGGGGCGTAGGCGATGAACCAGGCGTGATCGCGCTGCGACCAGGCGCCATGCTCGCCCTCGCCCAGATGGCCCTGGGCGTAGGTATGGGCCTGAGCCGTGCCGGTCTTGCCCGCCATGCGCACCCCGCCAAGGCCCAGATCCGCCACGTGGTCCTTGGCCGCTGTGCCATAGGTGACGACGGCGGCCATGGCGCTTTGAACGAAGGCGATATGAGCCGGATCGATCCCGAGCGGCGCAAAGGCGCCGGGGTTTTGAACCTGCCCCCCGACCGAGGCGATCAGGCGCGGCTCCACGGCCTGGACGCCATTGGCGATCCGCGCGCACTGGATGCAAAGCTGCAAGGCGTTGACGCTCAGATAGCCCTGACCGATGCCCATGCTCGGCGTTTCGCCCGGATGCCAGACCGGATCGTGCGGAAAGGCCCGGCGCTTATAGGCCCGGTCCGGGACCAGCCCCGGCCTCTGGCCCGGAATGCCGATCTCGTGCAGGGCGCCAAGGCCAAACCTGCGGCCCATATCGGCCATGGCGTCGGGACCGCCGAGGCTCAGGGCCAGCTGATAGAAGTAGATGTCGCAGGACTTGGCGATGGCGTCATGCAGGCTGATCGCCCCGTGCGCCTCCGGGCAACTCCACACCCGCCCGCCCCAGGACCAGTGGCGATTGCAGACATAGGTCCGGCCCGGGTCCACCCCTTGCTGAAGGGCGGCCAGCGCCACCATGGTCTTGAAGGTCGAGCCCGGCGGATAGGTGGCCGTGAGCGCCTTGTTGAACAGCGGCTTGCGCTCGTACTCGGCCAGGGCCCGGTAGTCCGGCCCGCTGACGCCGCGGACGAAGGCGTTGGCGTCGAAGCTCGGGGCGGAGAACAGGCACAGCACATCGCCCGTGCGGCAATCCATCATCACCGCCGCGCCGCTGTCCGCGCCAAACGCCTCAAGGGCCCGGTTCTGGATATCCGCGTCCAGGGTCAGCTGAATCTCAGCCCCGGGAATCGCCGCCGTGTCGAAGGCCGGGTCGTGGCGCAGCACCTTGCCCCGGGCGTTGACCTCGATCTTCTTCTCGCCGGGCGTGCCTCGCAGCTGCAGATCGAAGGCCTTCTCCACCCCCTGCTTGCCGATGCGAAAGCCGGGATTGAGCAGGATCGGATCGGCGTTGGGACCGGTCTTGGAAATGTCTTTGGCGCTGACCTTGGCCACATAGCCCACCACGTGGGCGAAGGCGGCGGAGAAGGGATAGACCCGCACCTCGCCCATATCGGCGGTGACGCCCGGCAGTTCCGGCGCGCGAACATTGACGCGCGAGAAATCCTCCCAGCTCAGATCCTCGGCCAGGGTGACCGGGGCCCGCGCCGGGGCGTTGGCGATCTCGGCCTTGAGGCGGGCGAGGCGCGGCGCGTCGAGTCCGATCAACAGGCCGATATCGGCCAGAAGGGCATCGATGTCCGAGACCCTGGACTTGTCGAGCAGCAGGCGGAAATCCGGGCGGTTGGAGGCCAGGACCACGCGATTGCGGTCGAGGATCAGGCCGCGCGGCGGCGGCGACAGGACGATCTGATACTCGTTGTGTTCGGACAGCTCCGCATAGCGTCCGGTCTCCACCAGTTGAAGCTGCGCCAGGCGTCCCAGGAGCGCGGTAAGGCCAAGGCCCGCCGCGCCGCCGACCAGCAGGGCGCGGCGGTGGAAGAGACCCTGCCGGGCGTTGACGTCATCGAGAAACAGAGGCGAGCGGCTCATCGGAACCGCACATCGGCGTCTTCATAGGCGCCAATGAGGCGCACGGCGAAGACGAACAGGACCAGGGTCGCCAGACCCTGCCAGAGGAGGTCGACAAGGCCCGGTCCCTCGCCCTCCGCCGCCCAGAGGGCCAGGGTCGCCACGCCAAGGGCCACGATCACAGTGGCCGCATAGGCGGCGAACAGGGTCAGCCCGCTCTGACCGCTGAGCGCGCGGCGCGCCGACACGGTCAGGGCGTAGGCGGTCAGCAGGGCCAGGGGCCACAAGCCCGGCGGCCCGCCGGTCAGGAGGTCCTGGAAGAGGCCCAGCGCCAGAAGCAGGAACGGGGCGAGGACCGAGGGCCGGATCACCGCCCAGGAGAAGGCCAGGACCAGGGGAAAGACAGGTTCGGGCAAGCGCAGACCCAGGGCCTCGAGCGGGGCGCCGAAGATCAGGGTCGCGGCGAGGCTGAGGGCGGCGGGGCGCAGCAGCCAGCGCTGCGGATCAAGCCGGGCGATGACCTCGGTGGCGCTCACGGCCGGGGCCCGGACGGGTTGGCGGGGCCGGTCCCACCCGGTGGAGCGCCGGGTGGGGCGCCGCTCGCCGGCGGGGCGGGCGGGGCGGTCTTGAGCGAGGGGAGCACTGATGGCGCGATAGGATCTGGGCCCGTGGGCCCGGCGGCCACCTGCGAGAAATCGTGGAACAGCAGGATACGGACGAAGTCGATCGGCGCGGCGTCGCTGTCGAGGGCCACGCGCCAGCCGCCGAGCGCCTTCACCGTCACGCCCACCGGCAGACCCCGCGGAATGACCCCGCCATCCCCGGAGGTATAGACCCGCTCCCCGGCCTGGATCGGGGCGGGGCCGTGGCTGTAATCGAGGCGCGGCGCGGAGGCGCCATCGCCGATCAGGAGCGACCGCGCCTGCGCCCCCGCGACGATCACGGGCACCCGGCTGGCCGGATCGGTCAGCAGCAGGATCCGGCTCATCTGCGGCCCGACCCCGACCACCCGGCCCACGAGACCATGGTCACTCAAGACCGGGTTGCCCTCGCCCACCCCCTGGACCGCGCCGGCGTCGGCCAGGCGCGTATGGGAAAAGGGCCCGCGCGCATCGACCACCGTGCGGGCCGAAACCATGGGCAGAGGCGGATCGGTGCGCAGACCCAGGAGGGCGCGCAGCTGGGCATTCTCCATGCGCAGGGCGGCCAACTGATCTTCATCCGATCGCGCCTTGAGGAGCTCGCGCTTGAGCCGCGCGTTCTGTGAGCCCGCCAGGACATAGTCGCCCACCGCTCCAGCGCCCAGGCGCAGCCAGTGGGCCGGGGCCGAAATCACCTCCTCCACCGGACCCACCACGCTGTCGAAGCGCGTCTGGAGGGCCGAAGGCGGCGCATCGCCGCCACGATGATGGGTGAACAGCAGGCCGAGCGCGACGACGCCGGCGAGGATCAGCGCCCCCGCCGCGAGCCATCCCCGCGAGGGCCGAAGGTCATTGAAAGGTCCGTCCCTGAGCGACACCGGCGCTTCCTCAAGGTCAGAATGCGCCGCGCCCGTCCGTCGGCTGCGGTCGCGCGCGGATCAGAACAGGCTCGATTCCAGCAGCCCCTTCATCCATTTGGGATGCTCCAGGACCCGCCCGCAGCCGAGGGCGACGCAGGACAACGGGTCGTCCGCGACCGTCACCGGGAGGCCGGTATCGTCGCTGATCACCTGGTCGAGCCCGCGCAACAGGGCCCCGCCGCCGGTGAGCATGATACCCTTGTCGGCGATGTCGGCGGCCAGTTCCGGCGGCGTCGCTTCGAGCGCCACCTTGACCGCTTCGAGGATCGACTGGACCGGCTCGGCCACGGCCTCGGCGGCCTGACGCTCGCTGATGCGCACCTCGCGCGGCACGCCCTGCATCAGGTCGCGGCCCTTGACCTCGATGTACAGGCCATCGCCCTTGACCGGCGCCTGGGCGGTGCCGATCTCCTTCTTGATGCGCTCGGCCGTCGTCTCGCCGATCAGGAGATTATGGTGGCGGCGCATATAGCTGATGATCGCCTCGTCCATCTTGTCGCCGCCGACGCGCACGCTGCGGGTATAGACGATGCCGGAGAGGGAGAGCACGGCCACCTCGGTGGTGCCGCCGCCGATATCCACCACCATCGAGCCGGTGGGTTCGTGGATCGGCAGGCCAGCCCCGATCGCCGCGGCCATGGGCTCGTACATCAGTCCGACCCGGCGGGCCGAGGCGTTGAGGCAGGAGTCGTTGATCGCCCGCCGCTCCACCGCGGTGGCGCCCGAGGGCACGCACACGATCACCTTGGGGTTCACGAAGCCCTGGCGGTTGTGCACCTTGCGGATGAAATACTTGATCATCTCTTCGGCGACTTCGAAGTCGGCGATGACGCCGTCGCGCATGGGGCGGATCGCCTCCATGTGGCCGGGGGTGCGGCCGAGCATCATCTTAGCCTCCAGACCCACGGCATAGACCGTCTTGCGCCCGCCGGAGGTGCGCAGGGCGACCACGGACGGTTCGTTCAGGACGATGCCCTTACCGCGCATATAGACCAGGGTGTTGGCGGTCCCGAGGTCGATGGCGATGTCGCTGGAGACAAATCCGAAGAGGGACGAGAACATTCAGGGCTCGGAGGGGCTGGAGGGACGCGCGGGTCGTCAGACTGATAGTCGAGTTGGGCCTTCTTTTCAAAAGGCCAGGACGCCCGGCGGATAGGGGCCTCTCCTCTGCGCCGGCCCCGCCAGGATGGCAAGGGCGCACCGCCCCGGTCGCTAGCCCCGGTCGCTCATGCAGGCGCCTAGCCCAGGGCCGCCAAGCCCACCCCTGCGGCGATCACGAGCATCATGACGGTGTGGAAGGGCGTGAAGCGCTCGGCGAAGAGGCGGCGGCCGGCCAGGGCGGCGAGCGGCATTTCCAGCACCCCAAGGGCGCGGACCGGGCCCACCGGCGACAGGGCGAAGGCGATGAACCAGAGGCCCGAACCACAGGTTCCGAGCGCGCCCGCGGCGAGCGAGGCGCGCCAGCCGCGGAACAGGGCGGCCAGGGCCGCCCGGTCGGTGAGGGCGAGCCACAAGGTCAGGCCGGCCGCCTGCAGGCTCTGCACGGCCAGGAGGGTGAGGAGGGCGGCGCGGACCGGGGCGTCCGGCAGGAGGGCGAGCGCGGCCTGACGCGCGGCGTTGGACGCGGCGGCGAAGCCCGCCCCGGCGATCACGCCGAGGATCAGGGCAAGGCCCATTCTCCGCTCGCGCCGCCCTCCCCGTTCCGTGACCTGTCCTTGGCCGGGCCAACCGAGGGCCAGGACGCCGGCCGTCACCAGGCCGATCCCCGCCCAGCGCGCGGCGCTGAGCGGTTCGCCGAGGGCGAGGCCGATCAGGGCGGAGAGCGGAATGGCGCTCTGCTGGAACAGGGTTCCAAGCGCGAAGCTGGAACGCCGCATGGAGACCAGCATGGCGGCCGTGGCCAGGATCTGGGAGAGGGCGGCGGCACCGGCGGCGATCCAGAAGGCCGGCCCCGCACGCGGGGCGGCCGCGCCGAGCTGGAGCCAGGCCGCGCCGGCCAGCAGGGCGGCGAAAGGCAGGCCGAACAGGAAGCGCACCAGCGTCGCGCCCCAGGGCCCCGCGGCGTCGAGCATCCGGCGCTGGACGCTGTTGCGGGCCACCTGGAACGAGGCCGCGCCGAGGGTCGGCGGGATCCAGAGAAGAGACATGACGCGCCGCCGCGCCCCCCCGCCCGGACGACGGGGGCAGGCGCATCAGGACCGCCGTCAGAAGCCGCTGGCGATCATCGGCTCGGGCGCCGATTTCTGCTTGCGCATGAAAAGGTTGTTGAGCGCGTTGACATAGGCCATGGCGGCGGCGGTGAGGGTGTCGGTGTCGGCCGCCTGACCGGTGGCGATGCGCCCGTCCTCCTCCAGCCGGACCGAGACCTGGGCCTGGGCGTCCGTGCCTTCGGTGACCGCGTGCACCTGGAACAGGCGCAGGACCGCCTCATGCGGCACGATGGCGCCGATGGCGTTGAACACCGCATCCACCGGACCATCTCCCGTGGCCGTGGCGCGGGCCTCGGCCCCGTCCACCACCAGGGTCAGGTGCGCCTCCTGCGGGCCTTCGGTGCCGGCGATGACGCGCAGCGCCTTGACCTGGACCCGCTCCTCGCCGCGCGACAGGGCGTCATCCACGAGGGCGATGATGTCGTCGTCGAACACGCTCTTCTTCTTGTCGGCCAGATCCTTGAACCGGCCGAAGGCCTCGTTGAGCGCGTTCTGGCCCAGATCATAGCCCAGGGCCCGCAGCTTCTCGCGGAAGGCGTGGCGGCCGGAATGCTTGCCCATGACGAGGTTTGAGCCGCCCTGGCCCACGTCCTCGGGCCGCATGATCTCGTAGGTCGAGGCGTCCTTGAGCATCCCGTCCTGGTGGATGCCGGCCTCATGGGCGAAGGCGTTCTTGCCGACGATCGCCTTGTTGAACTGCACCGGAAAGCCGGTGATCGCGGCGACATAGCGGCTGGCGCGGGTGATGTGCTCGGTCTGCACGCCGGTGGTGAAGCGCAGGGCGTCGCCGCGCACCTTCAGGGCCATCACGACCTCCTCCAGCGCCGCATTGCCGGCCCGCTCGCCAATGCCGTTGACCGCCACCTCCACCTGACGCGCCCCGGCCTGGACGCCGGCCAGGCTGTTGGCCACCGCCAGACCCAGATCGTTGTGGCAGTGGGTCGAGAAGATCACCTCATCGGCGCCGGGCACGTTCTCGATCAGGTCGCGGAACACCGCCGCATACTCGTCGGGATAGGCGTATCCCACCGTGTCCGGGATGTTGATCGTCCGCGCGCCGGCGCGGATCGCCGCCTCGACGCAGCGGCGCAGCACGTCGCGCTCGGTCCGGGTGGCGTCCTGGGCCGACCATTCCACGTCGTCGATCAGCTTGCGCGCATGGCTCACCGACGCGTGGACGGCCTCGACCACGTCTTCGGGGCTCATGCGCAGGATATGATCGCGGTGCTGCGGGCTGGTGGAGATGAAGGTGTGGATGCGTCCGCGCTTGGCCCCGCGCAGGGCCTCGCCACAGCGCTCGATATCGGCCACCCCGGCCCGGGCCAGGCCGCAGACCGTGCTCTCGGTGATCAGGCCGGCGATGCGGCGCACGGCCTCGAAGTCGCCGTTGGAGGCGATGGGAAAGCCGGCCTCGATGACGTCGACGCGCATGTCTTCGAGGATCTTGGCCAGCTCCAGCTTCTCCTCGATGGACATGGAGGCGCCGGGCGACTGCTCGCCATCGCGCATGGTGGTGTCGAAGACGATGACCCTGCCGGGGGCGGGGGCCGGCGCAGCGGTGGCGTGGGTGGGATTGGTCATGGAGGGATCTGCCTGATGGACGGGGGACGGGGGGAGCGGCGGTCTTGCGAATGCCCCCGAACGCCCGGTCGCGGATCCTTGAGAAAGGCTCGCGACGCCTAGGACAGCGTCCGGGGGCGTCTAAGCCCCAGGCGAAGGAGTCGAAGCGGGCGATCCGGCAAGATCATGCGGATCGCTTAGATGCGGATCGGGCTTCGCGCAAGAGTTTTGCGCCACGAGGGCCCTTTTGGCGCAGATCATGCGCGGCCATGCTCATACCCCCGAGGGGCGCACCTGCGTCCAGATCTCCCCATTCTGGGCGGATCGCGACACGATCTTTGCGCCTCGCACGCGGATCGGGCGAGGATCGGCCTCCCATTGCACGAGCCTCAGGGTCTCGCTCGCCGAGGCGGCGCCGGCCGCCTCCAGGGTCAGAAGGATCGCATCCGCCGTCGCCTCGCCGGTCAGGCGCCAGGCGATCCTGGCCCCGCCCTCCAGGCTGACCCCGTCATCCTCGACCCAGGCGCCCGCCAGAGGACCTGATCGCGGGGCGCAGATCAGGGCGCCGCGTTCAAGGGGGCGAGCGTCAAATCCGGCCGGCGAAAGATCGAGCGGCAGAATGGCGCCGGCGCGCACCAGGACCGGGACGCGGGACCAGGGCGCGCAAAGGCTCAGCGTCTCGCCGCCGGCAAACAGGCGGCCCGTCGCCAGATCTCGCCAGGCGTCGCCGCGCGGCGCGGTCAAGGCGACCTCCTCCATCTCCGGGTCGAAGGCCGGCGCCACAAGGAGATCGGGACCGATGCGAAACAGATCGCTCTCGGCCCAGGCGGCGGGATCGTCCGGCGCGTCCAGGAACAGGGCGCGGACGACCGGCTCGAAGCTCTCGCTGTAACGTCGCAGCGCTTCGTCCAGATAGGGGCCCAGCCGGTGGCGCAGGGCGAGGTGGGCGCGGATCGCGGCGAGGGCGCCCGGATCGCTCCAGGGCTCGGTGACCGAGCCATCGTCGTTCCAGGAATGGATCGAATAGCGCGGCAGGAGGGCGACCGCGGCGCTCCAGCGCGCGAGAAGCTCAGGGTCGGGCCGCGGACCGGAAAAGCCGCCCACGTCGTGCCCAAAATTGGAGACGCCCGACAGGGCGAGGCCCAGGCCCATTCGGCTGTTCCAGCGCGGCGTCTTCCAGTCGGTGGCGTTGTCGCCCGACCAGGTCTGGACATAGCGCTGCATCCCCGCGGCCCCGGAGCGGGAGACGCTCATGGGCCGAAGCGTCGGCGCGGCGGCGAGCTGCGCCTCGCGCGAGGCGCGCATCATCAGCATCGAGAGGCGCGGCTTGGCCGCCAGGGCCGGCGTCCCGTCGGCGAGACGCGCCAGGGGATGACGGATCTCGAACTCGTTGTTGTCGTTCCAGAGCCCTGCGATCCCCTCCTTCAGAAGGGTCGTGGTCACCCGTTCGCGCCACCAGGCCACGGCGTCGGGGTGGGTGAAGTCGAGATAGGCGCCCAGACCGTCCCAGAACTGCACCAGGTTCGGCGCCCCGTCCGGTCCGCGCACCAACAGTCCCGCCTCGGCCGCCGCCGGGAAGTCGGGATGGGTGGTCAAGAGACAGGGCTTGATGTTGGCGATCACACGAAGACCCCGCGCCTCGAGCCGCTCGGCCAGTTCGCCCGGCGCCCCGCATCGACCGCGGTCCCAGACGAAGACGTTCCGCCGCCCGTCCTTCAGGGTGTAGCCGGAGGAGAGATGCAGGCTTTGGCACGGGATGTCGTGCGCGGCGCAGGCGCCCGCGAAGGCCTCCAGCCGCGCCAGGGGCTCGGGATCGTCGGCATAGGCCATGCCAGAGCCGGAATAGGCCATCGACCAGCGCGGCAGGCGCGCCGGCCTTCCCGTCAGCCAGGTGAAGCGCCGCACCACCTCAAGCGGCTCGGGCCCGGCGATCAGGTAATAGTCGAGGTCTCCGCTCTCGGCTTCGAAGCCACGATAGAGGCCGTGATAATTGCTGCGCTCGCAGCCGAAGTCGAAGGTCGCGTCGGCGGCGGCGTCATAGAACAGGCCAAAGCTCTCCCCGGTCGGCCGGACGCGGGTCAGATAGAAGGGAATGTGCTTGTAGAGCGGGTCCGAGGTCTCGGCGTCATAGCCCATGGCGTCGACATTGCTGAGGCGATAGCGGCGCCCGGCGCGGTCGAGCGGCCCGGCCCGTTCGCCCAGGCCAAAATAGGCCTCGCCCGCGCGGCGGCGCAGATAGTGGCGCGGCTTGCCGTCCCACCAGCCGAAATCATAGGCCTGGGTCGGCCGGTCCTCGGCGATGGGGAGCCAGCCCTGCCCCGGAGCATCCATCGACCAGCGGGCGCGCAGGTTGCGCCAGGAAAGCTCCAGCCGCAGGCGCGCCGTGGCGACGACGAGGCCCTCCTCGCCGGTCTGAAGTTGAAAGGCGGGGCAGGAGAAGCCGGAGACCTCGAAGCGGTCGCGACCGCCCCAGGGGACGTCCGCCGCGCCCGGCGCCACGGCCCAGCTCGGCGGACCCTCCAGCTCGCCGCGCGGCAGAACCAGAAGGCGGATGATGTCCGGCTCCAGCACGAAGATGTGCGCCCGCGCGCCGCACGGCGCCTCAAGGTCCAGGCGCGGCCCGGCGCGATGGATGAGGCGAAAGACCGGCGGATCGGCGAGGCTGGCCATGGCCCGTCAGTCGCCGGCGGGCCCGATCACCAGTTCCACATGGTCCCGTCCTGAAGACGGGCGACCGGAAGCTGGCGCGGATCGTAGGGGTATTTGGCGGCCTCCGCCTCGTCGATGTCGGCGCCGTGGCCAGCCGCCTCGCCGGTGAAGAGCGCGCCGGCCTCGAAGCGATAGGCGTGGGGAAAGACCGCGTCGGTCTCGGCCGTGTGGCGCATATATTCCTGGATGCCGAAATTGGGGACCCAGCGGTCGAAGTGCAGGGCGCAGGCCATGGTGATGGGCGAAAGATCCGTGGCCCCGTGGCAGCCGGTGCGCACCTGCCAGAGGGCGGCGTGATCGGCCATGCGCCGCAGATGGGTGATCCCGCCGCAGCCGAGCACCGTGGCGCGCAGATAGTCGATCAGCTGGTTGGCGATCAGATCCTTGGCGTCCCAGATGCTGTTGAACACCTCGCCCACGGCGAGCGGCGTGGTGGTGTGGGCCCGGATCAGCCTGAACGCCTCCTGGTTCTCGGCCGGGGTCGGGTCCTCCATCCAGAAGAGGTCGTACGGCTCCAGGGACTTGCCCAGGCGCGCCGCCTCCATCGGGGTCAGGCGATGATGGACGTCGTGCAGCAGGAGCGGCTCGGGGCCGAAGCGCAGGCGCAGGGCCTCGAACAGTTTGGGCGCCTGGCGCAGATAGGCGGGGCTCGACCACACCGTCTCCACCGGAAGGCTGGCCTCGGCCGGCTCGTAGAAATCCTTGTCTCGCGAGACGCCATAGGGCTTGGCGAGGCCCGGGACCCCGGTCTGGGCGCGGACGGCCGCATAGCCGGCCTCCAGATAGCGGGCGACCTCGTCCGTGGTCTCAGCGATGTCGGCGCCGTTGGCGTGGCCATAGACCAGGACCCGGTCGCGGCTGGCCCCGCCCAGCAGGTCATAAAGCGGGGCGCCGAGCGCCTTGGCCTTGATGTCCCATAGCGCCATGTCCACGGCGGCGATGGCGCGCATGGTCACTGGGCCGCGCCGCCAATAGGCCCCGCGATACAGATACTGCCAGATGTCCTCCACGGCGCGCGCGTCGCGGCCGATCAGGACCGGGATCACATGGTCTTCGAGATAGGCGACCACGGCCTTCTCGCGGCCATTCAGCGTCCCGTCGCCGACGCCGTACACGCCCTGGTCGGTCTCGATCTTCAGGGTGACGAAGTTGCGGCCCGGCGAGGTGACGATCACCCTCGCGGCGCGGATGGTCAGGCGAGGCAGGGCGGCGGCGCTCATCCCGTTCTTCTGTAGCCAGCCGCCGGCCCGGGGTCCATGGCGGCGCGGCGCCCCTCGCCTGGTCTCGCCCCCCTTCCGCCCAAAACCCCAGGGCCTATGCTCGTGACCGATGCCGGCGCCGCTGCTCCATCCCGACCGCCTGTTCCCCGCCGAGCCCGCGACGCGGGATGTGGCGCGGCGGCTCTATGCGCGGATCGCCAAACTGCCGATCCTCAGCCCGCACGGTCATTGCGATCCGGCCTGGTTCGCCACCGACGCGCCGTTCGCCGATCCGGCCGCGCTCCTGATCACGCCGGACCACTATGTCCTGCGCCTGCTGGCCAGTCACGGCGTCCCTCTGGAAGACCTGGGCGTGGCGCCGCGCGACGGCGGCCCGTTCGAGACCAATCCCCGCGCCATCTGGCGACGCCTCGCGGCCGGCTATCACCTGTTCGCCGCGACGCCCTCGCGGCTGTGGCTGGACCACGTGTTCAGCGAGGTCTTTGGCCTTGAGGCGCGTCTTTCCCCCGCCACGGCCGACGCCCATTACGACGTGATTGCCGAGGCCCTCGCCCAACCGGCCTTCCGTCCCCGGGCCCTCTATGAGCGCTTTGGGGTGGAGGCGCTGGCCACCACCGAGGGGGCCCTCGACCCTCTGACCCACCATGCCGCCCTGGCCGCCAGCGGCTGGCGCGGCCGCATCCTGCCCACCTTCCGCCCCGACGCGGCGCTGGACCCGGAGCACCCCCATTTTCGCGCCGATCTGGAGGCGCTGAGCGAGCTCACCGGCGAGGACGCCTTCGCCTGGCGCGGCTATCTGGCGGCCCTGCGCGCCCGCCGCGCGGCGTTCAAGGCGCGGGGCGCCACGGCCACCGATCACGGCCACCCCAGCCCCGCGACCCTGGACCTCAGCGAGGTCGAGGCGCAGGCCCTGTTCGACCGGGTGACGGGCGGCGCGGCGAGTCCCGCTGACGCCGAGGCCTTCCGTGCGCACATGCTGATGCGGATGGCGCAGATGAGCCTCGACGACGGCCTCGTGATGCAGCTTCACCCCGGCGTGCTGCGCAATCACGACCCCGCGACGCTCGCGCGCTTTGGCCCGGACAAGGGCGCCGACATGCCCCTGCCCGCCGATTTCACGCGCGGCCTCCGGCCCTTGCTCAACCGTTTCGGCCACGCGGCCGGCTTCACCCTGGTGGTCTTCACCCTGGACGAGACGACCTATAGCCGCGAGCTGGCGCCCCTGGCGGGCTTCTATCCCGCGCTCAGGCTGGGCGCGCCTTGGTGGTTCCATGACAGCCCCGAAGGCATGCGCCGCTTCCGCGAACAGGCGGGCGAGACCGCTGGATTTTTCAATACGGTGGGCTTCACCGACGACACCCGCGCCTTCCTCTCCATCCCCGCGCGGCACGACGTGGCCCGCCGCATGGACTGCGCCCATCTCGCCCGCCTCGTGGCCGAGCATCGCCTGGACGAGGACGAGGCCGGCCAGATCGCGCGCGCCCTGGCCTACGATCTGGCCAAGGCGGCCTATCGCCTGTGAGCCCGCCTCGACCCTTAAACGCGACCCTCTCTGACGCCACCGTCCCGACCCTGCCGCCCGCCGTGACCCGGCCCGCCTATGAGCGCCGCGACCTGGCCGTCGGCGTGGTGCATCTGGGACCTGGCGCCTTCTTCCGGGCGCATCAGGCGCCGGTGTTCGAAGCCCTGGCGGCGCGGGGCGAGCGGCGCTTCGGCGTGCTCGCCGCCGGCCTCGTCTCGGCCGCGCGCAGCGCCGCCCTGGCGTCTCAGGACGGCCTCTTCGTCCTGGAGATCCGCGACGGCGCGGAGACGGCGCGCCAGGTGATCGGCGTGGTGCGCGAGGCCGTAAGCCTGGCCCCCCGCGAGCCCCGGGCCGCCGGCAAGGCCCACGACCGGCTGTTGCGGGGCCTGTCCGCGCCGACCACGCACCTGGTCACCCTGACCCTGACCGAGGCCGGCTACGCGCCCGCCCCCCCGACCGGCGCCTTTTCGGTGGGGGCCCTCCTGGCGGAAGCCCTGGACCTGCGCCGCGCGCGCGGCCTTGCCCCCTTCACCGCCCTCTCCTGCGACAATCTCGACGACAACGGTCGGCGCCTGGCGGCCCTCGTTCAGGCGGCCGCCGCGGACCGGCCCGCCCTGGGCGACTGGATCGCGCGCCACGGCGCCTTTCCCTCAACTATGGTCGACCGCATCGCCCCGGCCGCGCGCGAGGCCGACCGGGCGGCCTTCGCCAAACAGACCGGCCTGATCGACGCCGCCCTGACCCCGACCGAGCCTTACTGGAGCTGGGTCATCGAGGACCGCTTCGCCGGCCCGCGTCCGGAGCTCGAAAGCGTGGGCGTGACCGTGACCGCCGATGTGACGCCCTTCGCCCAGGCCAAGCTGCGCCTGCTCAACGCCGCCCACTCCCTGCTCGCCTATCTGGGCCTGCTCCTGGGTCACGCCTTCGTGCACGAGGCCATGGCCGATCCCGCCCTGGCGCGGGCGGTCCAGGCCCTGTGGGACGAGGCGGAGACGACCCTGACCCCTCCGGCGGGTCTTGAGCTTTCGACCTATCGCGCCGCGCTGCTGCGGCGATTCGCCAATGCCGGCCTGCCCCATCGCCTGGACCAGATCGCCACGGACGGCTCACGCAAGCTGCCCCCGCGCCTCCTCGCCAGCCTCACGGCCCGGCAGGACCGCCCCTCCCCCGCCCTGGCCCTGGGCGCCGCCGCCTGGCTCAAGGCCCTGGCGACGCCGCGGCGGCCCTTTGATGATGCGTCAACCGAAGCCGTGGCCCGGTTCGCGGCGCTGCGGGGCCCGGCGCAAGATCGCGTGCAAGGGGCGCGGGCGCTCGGCCTCTTGCCGGACCTGACGCCGGCAAAGCTGAAGGAGGTCGCCGCCGCCCTCGCGCGGCTCGACGCCGAGGGGCCGCAAGCGGCTGTCCGGCGGGCCCTGGAGCACGATGCGTTTTCGCGGAGTCCGCGAAAGCGCTGAATCGGGCTCGATCCTAGAGTCCTTGAGTGCGTTGCGATGCGCCAGGTTGGTTCCGTCCAAACGCATCGTGCTCTGGCGTGACGCGTCCCGGGGTCGCGCAGCGCGCATGACCGTGGCGGACGAACCCCCGCCGGCTTGGCCCTGCCCCTATGATTCCAGCTTGGCCGTGAGGGCGTCGAGGTGCCTGACGAGGCCATCGGCTCCGCCGGACTGGACCGGGGCGGCGAAGTCGGCGCGGCGGGTGGTGAGCTGGCTGACGCCGTTGAAATAGATGTCGATGATCCGCCAGCCCGCCGGCGTCTGATGCAGGCGATAGATGAGGTTCACCGGGGCGTTGTGGGGCGCGGTGAGAACGCAGGGCACGATCTTGTCGAGGCCACGGGTCTGCACCGCACTCAACTTGAAGCTCTGGCCGCTATAGCCGTCGAAGTTGCTGGCGTAGCTGGCCACGGTGAAGCGGGTGAAGGCGGCGACCACCGCCTGGCGCTGCGCCTCGCTGAAGCCGGTCCACGCCGCGCCCACGGCGAAGCGCGCCATGGTGGCGAGGTCGAAGTCTTCGGCGATGGCGGGGCTGAGGATCCGGGCCCGCCCCTTCACCCCGGCCGCGGCGCCGGCCTTCATGCTGGCGATCAGCGCGCCGTCGAACGCCTCGACCCGTGCGGCGGCCGGATCGGCCTGGGCCAGGGCCGGGGCGGCGGAGCCCAGGGCGGCCAGGCCCAGCACAAAGGCGGCCAGGCCGCCTTGCAAAGCTCGAGAGCGTTTCGACACCATCATCGCACCTGCCTCCAAAGCGGCCGAGCGCCTGCCGCCCAAGCCCAACGGCCCAGCCCAAAGCCGGAACCCAAAGCCCAAACATTGTCCTGAACCCACACTTAGCCGATCATGCGGCATGATCGAAGCTCGACCCTTGATCCCAACGCGCGATGGCGCGACCGAAACCTTCATTTGCCATCCGGAGCGCGGCGGGCCCTTTCCCGTGGTGCTGTTCTATATGGACGCCCCGGCGATCCGCGAGGAGCTGCGCGACATGGCCCGGCGCATCGCCGCCTGCGGCTATTACGTCATGCTGCCCAACCTCTATTACCGCGAGGGCGTGCTGGAGCTGCCGCCCATGACCGGGCCGGACGGAGACGCGGTGCGCGCCCGCATGTTCGAGCTGATGGCGTCGCTCGATGTGCCCAAGGTCATGCGCGATACCGAATCCCTGCTGGCCCATGCCGACGCCGACCCGGCCGCGCGCGCGGGGTCGGTGGGAACGGTGGGCTATTGCATGAGCGGCCAGTATGCGGTGAACGCCGCCACCCATTTCCCCGGACGGGTCACCGCCGCCGCGTCGTTCTATGGCGTCAGCCTGGTCACCGAGCGGGAGGACAGCCCGCACCTCGCCGGCGACAAGACCAAGGCCGAGCTTTATTTCGGGTGCGCGCAGACCGATCGCTGGGCCCCGCCGGAGATGGTCGCCGCCCTTGCCGCCGCCATGGCCAAGGCCTCGACCCAGGCCGAGGTGGAGGTCTATCCAGGCACGGAGCACGGCTTCGCCTTTCCGCAACGCGCCGTCTACGACCCGCGCGCCGCCGACCGCCATTGGGAGCGCCTTCTGGCCTTGTTCCGGAGGCGGCTCTGATCTGGCCCGCCCGGCGCCGAGGCTTACCGCGAATTAAGTGGCGCCCCGTGGTTTTCTCACGTTTATCGGACGCATGAGACGGGTTCATTCCCCCCTGATGCGTCGCAGCGCCCCCCTCGCCCTGGCCCTGGCGGCCAGTTTGGGCGTCGTGGCGGCTGGCGCGGCGCGGGCACAGGACCGGGGTGTCCAGCGGGTGGTCTCCCTGGGCGGCGCCTGTGTCGGCTGTGATCTCTCCACCCGCAAGCTGGAGGGCGCGCGCTTCATCGGCAGCGATTTTCGCGGGGCTTTGCTGGTGGGCTCAGACCTCAAGGGCGCGGTGTTTCTCGGCGCGCGGTTCAACGGCGCCAACCTCGCCCACGCCAATCTGCACGACGCGGTGATGACCGGGGCGGCGTTCAACAGCGCCGACTTTTCGGGGGCGGATCTCTCCGGCGTCAGCGGGGTCGGGGTCGATATGGCGAACGCGAAGCTGGACATGGCCAATCTCAGTGACGCCGAAGCGGCCGGGGCGGACCTGCGCAATGCCCAGGCCCGGGGCGCGCGGTTCGACCATGCGCGTCTGGGCGCCGCCCAGCTCAAGGACGGCGATTTTGTCGGCGCATCATTCCGCGGCGCGGACCTGACCGGCACGATCCTGACCAATGCCCGCCTGGAGGGGGCCGACTTCTCCGGTGCGCGGATGCGGGGGACCCAGCTGTTCGGCGCCGATCTCAGCGCCGCGCGGGGGCTGACGCGCGAGCAGCTCAACGCCGCCTGCTTCGATCACAATACGCGCCTGCCGCCCGATCTGACCCCGGTTGAGCGCGGATGCGGTCGCGCCGGCGGGTTCGTCTCTCACCGTGACCCCGACCACGACCACGACCGGGATTAGGCGGGAAGAGGACGGGGCCCTATTTCGCCGGCTTGAGCGGGTTGAGGCGGATATTCAGCTCCTGAAGCTGGGCCTCGCGCACCGGCGAGGGTGCGTTCATCAGCAGATCCTGTCCCTGCTGGTTCATCGGAAAGGCGATCACCTCGCGGATCGCGCTCTGGCCGGCGAGAAGCATGACGATGCGGTCGATGCCCGGCGCCATGCCGCCGTGCGGCGGCGCCCCGTGCCGGAAGGCGCTCAGCATGCCCGCGAAGTCGCGCTCCACCGTGGCCTGGTCATAGCCGGCGATCTCGAAGGCCCGCAGCATGACGTCCGGGCGATGGTTGCGGATCGCCCCCGAGCACAGCTCGTGACCGTTGCAGACGATGTCATATTGATAGGCGAGGATCTCCAACGGATCCTGGCTGTTCAGCGCCTCCAGCTCGCCCTGCGGCATGGAGAACGGGTTGTGCGAGAAGTCGATCTTGCCGGTCTCCTCGTCGCGTTCGTACATCGGGAAGTCGACGATCCAGCAGAAGGCGAACTGGTCCTCGTCCACCAGGCCCAGCTCGGTTCCCACGCGGGTCCGGGCGGCTCCGGCGAACTTGTAGAAGGCCTTGGGATCGCCGGCCACGAAGAAGGCCGCGTCGCCCACGCCAAGGCCCAGCTGTGCGGCGAGGGCGGCCACGCGCTCAGGTCCGAGATTGCGGGCGATGGGGCCCGCGCCGCCCTCCTCATCCTTCCCTTCCTCGCTCGGGCGCCAGAAGACATAGCCCAGCCCCGGCTGGCCCTCGCCCTGAGCCCAGGCGTTCATCCGGTCGCAGAAGGCGCGCGAACCGCCGCCCGGCGCGGGAATGGCCCAGACCGCGTGGCCGGGCGTCTCCAGCAGGCGCGCGAAGACGCCAAAGCCGCCGCCGCGGAAGTGCTCGGACACATCCTGCATGACGATCGGATTGCGCAGGTCCGGCTTGTCCGTGCCGTATTTGGCGATCGCCTCGCGATAGGGGATCTGGGGGAACGGCCGTCCCGTCACCCGCTTGCCGCCGGCAAACTCGGTGAACAGGCCGTGGAACACCGGCTCCATGGCGGCGAACACGTCCGCCTGGGTGACGAAGCTCATCTCCAGGTCGAGCTGATAGAATTCCAGACTGCGGTCGGCGCGCAGGTCCTCGTCGCGGAAGCAGGGCGCGATCTGGAAATAGCGGTCGAAGCCGGAGACCATGAGCAGCTGCTTGAACTGCTGCGGGGCCTGGGGAAGGGCGTAGAACTTGCCCGGATGGAGGCGCGAGGGCACCAGGAAGTCGCGGGCGCCTTCGGGGCTCGAGGCGGTGAGGATCGGGGTCTGGAACTCCAGAAATCCCTGGTCGATCATCCGGCGGCGGATGGAGTCGATGACGCGCGAGCGCAGCACGATATTGCGGTGCAGGGTCTCGCGCCGAAGGTCGAGGTAGCGGTAGCGCAGGCGGATTTCTTCGGGATAGTCCGGCTCGCCGAACACCGGCAGGGGCAGGTCGGAGGCCTCGCCGAGCACCTCCACCGCGCTGACCCGCACCTCGATCTCGCCCGTCGCCAGACCCGGGTTCACGGCCTCGGCGTCGCGCGCCACCACCGCGCCGTCGACCCGCACCACGCTCTCGGCGCGCAGACGGGTCAGGGTCTCGAAACCGGGGGTGTCCGGCTCGGCCACCAGCTGGGTCAGGCCGTAATGGTCGCGCAGGTCGACGAACAACAGGCCGCCATGGTCGCGCTTGCGATGGATCCAGCCGCTCAGCCGGACCGCCTCGCCGGAATTGTCCGCACGCAGGGCGCCGCAGGTGTGGGTCCGATAGGCGGGGCTGGAAAGGGACACGGCCGACATCACAAAAGGTGGGGTTGCAAGGGGCGCGGAAGGGCGCACGGGCGCCGGCGCCTGTCAAGATCGCGGGAATGGCCGGTGTGTCGGCGTTTGCCTTTGTCAGGTCAATCGTCGCCGCCGCGACCGTGGTCGCGCGGACCGCTGAGCCGCCTTGGCCCATCCCGTCCGACCGCCCCTCCTCCACATGAACGCAACCTTAACCCTCGCCTCAGCAGAGTTTCAGGCTTGAGCGCGCCAGATGAGCGCATCGATCGGATCGCCGATCCTGTTGCAAGTGAGGGGGCCATGCCCGCTGAGACCCATAGCGTCGACTGGATCTATCTGGACCAGGCCGACGAAGCGCACATCCACAAGGGCGAGCTGATCTCCATCGAGGCCGGCGGCATGCCCATCTATCAGGTGATGGAGATCGGCCAGGGCCGGGTCTGGCTGCGCGACACCCGCGACGGCGCCGACCGGGTCTGCCGGTGCGACGCCTTCCACTGGAAGGCCGTGATCCAGGCCTGAAGGGCTCGGCGCGAGAACTCAGGCCTTGGCGCGGCGCTTGCGCGTGGGCGGGGCCGGATCGTTAGGGCGGATCAGGCTTTCGCTGAACGCCCAGAGACGCCCCTGCGCCTCGGGGTCGCGGGCCCTGGCGGAGGGGGTGACCAGGCGCCGCTTGGCGTAGTAGCCGCCGCTTTGGCCTTCGACGCTGTCGGACTGGGCCAGCCAGACCAGGGTGTCGGCGCCCTGGGCCGGGCTCAGCATGAAGCGCTTGATCAGGCCGAAGGCGGCCTTGCCCGGCCCCTCCAGATTGTCGCCAAAACCGGTGTTCACGCCCCCCGGGTGCAGGCAGTTGGCGGTGATCCCCGTGCCTTCGAGGCGGCGCGCCAGCTCCCGGGTCCAGAGGATGTTGCATAGCTTGGAGCGGCCATAGGCGGCCATGCTGTAGCTGGCCGGCCCCACGCGTTCGAGGCCCATATCGGAAAAGTCGAGCCGGCCGCTGCGATGGGCCATGGAGGCCGTGCTGATGATGCGCGCGCCCTCGGCCAGGGCGGGGCGCAGGCACTCGGTCACGACGAAATAGGCCATGTGGTTGACCGCGAAGGTGATCTCCAGCCCATCGGCGGTCAGCTCGCGGGTCGGAAAGATGGCCCCCGCATTGTTCACCAGGACATGCACCTCGCGCGCTTTGGCGGCCAGGGTCTCGCCGGCCCGGGTCATCTCGGCGAGGGTCGTAAGGTCCGCCAGGACCATGTCGTGGGCCGCGTCGGGATTGGCCCGCAGCAGCAGGGCCAGGGTCTCCTCGCCCTTGCGCTTGTTGCGCGCCGTGAACAGGATGCGCGCGCCGGCCCGGGCCAGGCTCTGGGCGGCGCTCGCCCCGATGCCGGAGGTGGCCCCGGTCATCACCACCGTCTTGCCGCGCAGGTCCATGGGCCTTGTCCTCGCTGTCCGCGTGAGCCGCGACCGATCAAAGGCCTCCCGGACCGCCAAGGTCAAGGCGGGGAAGGCCCTGGCGGAGGGGCCCGGGCGGCAAAGTCAGGGCGAGGGAGGAAGGCTAAGGTGACGGACTCTGGGTCCGCCGGCGCCTGAGGGCCAGCAGCACGGGCAGGGGCGCGAAGAGGACCAGCACCGACCAGAGCGCCGAATGGGGATCGTCCACCACCACCACGGCGATCAGGCTGGCCTGGACCAGGGCGGCGAAGATCGAGAGGGCGGGAAACAGCGGCGTCTTGTAGGGCCTGGGCAGGTCCGGCGCCGTATAGCGCAGGGCGATGCCGGAGACGCAGATCATGAAGATGCTGCCGATGCTCCACGGAGCGTAGATGCGCACGATCTTCTCATAGCTCCCCGACCCCGCCAGGAGGGCCGAGACCAGGGCCACGGCCAGGACCGCGACGACGGGCGAGCCGCCCCTGGACACCACGGCGAAGGCGCGCGGCAGGAGCCCATCGGCCCCCATGCGGTAGATGATCCGCGAGGAGGCCATGACCTGCAGGTTGACGATGGCGGCCAGAGAGAGGGCGCCAATGGCCGTCACCGCGGTGTCGCCGAACCCACCCAGGGCCACATGCAGGGCATCGCCCACAGCCAGGGTCGAGCCCGCCACCTGGGCCGGGCTCAGCACGTGAAAGAGCGCGATATTGACCAGCAGATAGACGAGCGTGACCAGGACGATGCCGGAAAAGGTGGCGCGGGCGACATTGCGTCCCGGGTCATGCACCTCTTCGGAGAAATAGATGGCCCCGTCCCAGCCGGCATAGGTCTGATAGACCACCCGCACCGCCATGATCACGGCCGCCACACCCCCGGCGCCGGCGACAGCCATGGACGCCGCGACGGGATGGAAGCTCGGCGGCGCTCGCGGCGAGACGAGCAGGACCAGCGCCACGGCGATGAACACGGCGCCCTTCAGCGCGCTCGCCAGGCTCTGGGAGCCGCCGCTGACCTGGGTGGCGGCGAGGTTCAGGAGGCTGCACGCGGCGATCAGGCCCACCGCGAGGCCGGCCGTGGGGACGCCGGTCAGAAAGCCGAGGCGGTGGACATATTCGCCGAAAACCACGGCGATGAAGGCGTTGGAGCCGGTATATTGCAGCCAGGTGATCCAGCCGGTCATGAAACCGGCCGTCGGCCCGAAGGCCCGGGTGGCGATGGCGTAGCTGCCCCCGGCGCGCGGCACGGAGGCCCCCGCCTCCACCACCGGCATCGCGGTGACGAGCGCCAGGGCTCCGCCGGCGACCCAGAGCAGCAGGGTGAGGGGCACGCTGGAGAGGCCAAGGGCCACCACACCGGGCGCGCGCATGATGCCCGAGCCGATGACCCCACCGACCACCACGGCGAGGCCGAACACCAGGCCAAGGACCCGGCGCAGGCTGGGCTGGGCGGCAGGCGCCGCGTCCGCGTGCGGTGTCGAATCCGGCATCCCCTCCGAGAGGCCCGGCCTTGAGGGTCAAGTCAAGCGGCGCATGGGGCGATGGAGCCCTTTAGGCCAGGGCCGGCGGCCGGCCGATCGCGTCCAGGGCGGCCAGGGCGTCGGCGGGGAGGACCAACTCGGCGGCGGCCAGATTCTCGGCCAGATGCGCCGGCGAGGAGGTGCCGGGGATCAGCAGGATGTTGGGCGCGCGATGCAAAAGCCAGGCCAGGGCGACCTGCAAGGGGCTCGCGCCCAGCGAGGCGGCCACCGCGCTCAGCGCCTCGGCCTGGAGGGGCTGGAACCCGCCCAGCGGGAAATAGGGCACATAGGCGACGCCATCCGCGGCCAGGGCGTCGATCAGGGCCTCGTCCTCTCGCCGGGCCAGATTGTACAGGTTCTGGACGCAGACGATCTCGACCAGGGAACGGGCGCGGGCGATCTGGGCCGGGGTGACGTGGCTGACGCCGATATGGCGCACCTTGCCCTGGGCCTGGAGGGCGGCCAGGGCCTCGATCTGCGGCCCGATCTCGCCTTCGGCGGGCGCCTGGTGGCCGTGCATGGATCGCAGATTGACCACGTCGATCGCCTCGATCTTCAGGCGTCGCAGATTGTCGTGCACAGCCGAGACGATCTCTTCCGGCGAAAAGGCCGGGAGCCAGGCCCCGGCGGCGTCGCGTCGCGCCCCGACCTTGGTCACCAGGACCAGATCGTCGGGATAGGGATGCAGGGCCCCGGCCAGGATCTCGTTGACCACATAGGGGCCGTAAAAATCGCTGGTGTCGATGTGATTGACGCCGGCGGCGATGGCCTGGCGCAGCACCGCCACGCACCGCGCCCGATCGGCCGGCGGACCGAACACGCCAGGCCCGGCGAGCTGCATGGCGCCATAGCCCATACGCCGCACCTCCCGGGCGCCCAGTTGGTAGCGTCCGGCCTTATCGATGTGGGTCATAAGCGTCGTCTTCCCGCTGGCGTCGCCGTGGACATAGGGAGCCGGTGCGGCGGCGCAAAGTCCGAGGGACCCCGCCGGGCTTGATTTCGCTCGCGACGAGGGCGCCATTGCGGGGCCCGACCCTGCCCACCGCGAGCCCTCTGATGTCCGCACCCGATCTCGCCGTTCGTTTCGAGACCCGCAGCCACGGCGAGGTGGCGTTCGTGACCTTGGGCGATCCGGCCCGGCTCAACGCGCTCGGCTCCGATCTGATGTCCCGGTTCATCGCCGAGGTGGAGCGGCTGGGCGCCCGCCCGGACCTGCGAGCGATCGTGCTGCAAGGCGCCGGCGCCAAGGCCTTTGTCGGCGGGGCCGACATCGGAGAGATGGCCGCCCTCTCCACGCCGCAGGAGGCCCGGACCTTCATTACCCGGGTGCATAAGACCTGCGCGGCGGTGCGCGATTGCCCGGTCCCGGTCATCGCGGCGATCCGGGGCTGGTGCCTGGGGGCGGGCCTGGAGCTGGCCGCGGCCTGTGATCTGCGCCTCGCCACGGTCGGTTCGCGGCTGGGCATGCCCGAGGTGCGGCTGGGTGTGCCGAGCGTGGTCGAGGCGGCCCTGCTGCCGGCGCTCATGGGCGCGGGCCCGGCGCGGGAGATGCTGATGCTGGGCGAGACGATCGATGCGACGACGGCCCTGCGCCTGGGCCTCCTCAACGCCGCAGCCGAGGCGGCGGAGTTCGAGGCCCTTCTGGAGGCGAAGCTCGACGCGATTCTGGCGGGCGGGCCCGTGGCCCTGCGCCTGCAAAAGGCCCTGATGCGGCGCTGGGAGGGCGAGGCGGTCGAGGCGGCGATCTCCGCGGGGATCGAGGCCTTCGCCGCCGCCTATGAGAGCGGCGAGGCGCAGCGCCGGATGGGCGCCTTCATGGCCGAACGCGAGGCCCGGCGGGCGGCGCGGGGCCCGGCCTGATTCCGGCGCGCGGCTCACCGTCTACGGGCGAGGCGTCCGGGGCCGCCGATCCAGCAGGGCATAGGCGCCGGCGAGGTTTTCCGTGGCGGCGCGCAGGACCGCGGTCTGGGCGTCGGCCAGCCGCTCTCCGGTTTGGGCCAGGACCACCTCGCGCCAGTCGAGCTCCAGCCCGCGCACGGCGCCGGTCTCGCACAGGGCGCCCAGCAGACCCGCGCTGGCCGGGCCGGCGAGGCCCAGGGCCGCCCGCACCCGGGCGCCGGCGGCCAGACACGCCTCGGCCATGACCCCCGGCCGCGCGCCGCCCTGAGACGGCGCCTCCAGGCGGGCGCTGAGGCCAAGGCCGGAGCGATGCCAGGCGGCCATGTCGTCCTGGAGCCGGCGCACGGCCAGGACGCCGCGTACGCTGAGCGCCCCGCGCGCCAGGAGGCGCTCGAAGACGTCGGTGCGTCGCGCCCGCGTGACCTCGCCCCGGGCGCCCCGGCCATGGACCACCCCGACCTGGGACGGGAGTGAAAGCGCCTCGGCATTGACGCCCCAGTTTGCCGGATCGGCCGACGCCTGGGGATCAGGCGACAGGGCGGTCAAGGGGCGCGGGGCGGCCGGCTTCTTGCGGCGGCGGGTCATGCGGCCACCCTCAGGACCGCCGGGGAGTCGGAAGATGGGGGCTCATCCGACTCGCCCACGGGGTCCAGCGCCGCCTGCTCGGCGCGTCTCGCCAGCCAGGCGAGGATCGCGCGCTCGAACCGGTCGGGATAGGCCAGGGCGCCGCGCATCACGCCGCGATGCGCCTCGCAATAGGTCCAGCGACCGCAGGGGTTGCAGCAGGACAGGGTCGTCGCCCCCTCCCCGGCCACGGGAAAGGCGCATTCGTGGCGGCGGCGGGAGAGCCAGGGCCGGGGCGCCCGGGCGATGGCGTCGGTTCCGGAGGACGGTAGGGCCTTGAGAGGGTTGCAGGGCGAGGAGCGGGTCATCGCCAAATAATTGCATTATGCAATATATCCGGCAAGACTCGATCTTTGCATTTTGTTGAGTGACAATCCAGGCCGCTTTTGCATAATGCGGCATGGTCCGTTCTCACGTCCGGAACTATCTGCGCGCCTGGCGCGAGCATCGCGGTCTCACCCAGACCCGGTTGGCCGAGCTTGTGGGCACCACCGGCGCCGTCATCAGCCTCTTGGAGTCGGGCGATCGCGGCCTGTCGGACAAGTGGCTGCGCAAGCTCGCGCCCGTGCTCCAGACGCGGCCGGGCCACCTGCTTGAGCTGGATCCCTCAGAGATGGACAACGACATCCTGGAGGTGTGGGCGGACATCCCGCAGGAGCGTCGCGACCAGGCGCTTGAGGTTCTGCGCACCTTCCGCCAGCGGCGGGCGCAGGGCGGCGGCATTTAGATATTTTCAGAAAGCAAGCAAGAGGCCCTCAAGGTCTCTGCAATTTGCGGATCAGGCCCGCTTGGGCCGGCCATTCAGCTCCGCGCCCGCGTGCCTCGGCAGGGTGACAAAGAACAGGGCCGAGATCAGGGCGACTCCGCCGATGACGATGAAGGCCGGGGCGATGACGTCGGCGGTCAGGGACGGGCTGTGCGAGAGGCCACGGAACAGGCGCAACAAAAGGGCCGCCAGCCCAATGCCGATGCTCTGGGAAAGCTGCTGGAACATGGTCGACATGGTCGAGGCGCGGCTCATGCGCGGCGAATCGAGGTCGGCATAGGCAAGGCCGTTCAACGCCGTGAACTGCAGGCTGCGGAAGAAGCCGCCCGTTAGCAGCACCGCATAGATCACCCAGTGCGGCGTCTGGGGACGGAACAGGGCGTAGGCCATGAACAGCAGGGCCACGATCACCGCATTGACGCTCAAGGTCCGCTTGAAGCCGAAAGCGCGCAGGATGGGCGGCGCGACCGTCTTCATGATCAGAGCGGCGGCGGCGCTGGCGAAGGTCATCAGGCCGGCCTGGAGGGCCGACAGGCCGAACGCCACCTGCAACAGCATGGCCAGCATGAAGGGCGTCGCCCCCATGCCCATGCGCATGAAGGCCCCGCCCACCACCGAGGCGCTGAAGGTGCGGACCCGCAGAAGCCCCAGATCGACGATCGGATGGGGCGCGCGGCGGGCGTGGCGGACAAAGGCGGCGAGGCAGACGAGGCCCCCCACCAGCATCCCGGCCACGGCCCAGGCGGGAAAGGCGCGGCGGCCGAGATTTTCGAAGCCGTAGACGACCCCGGCCATGCCCAGCCCGGTCAGGAACAGGCCTGGCCAGTCGAGGGGGCGGGGATCCTCACCCTTCACATTGGGGATGAACATCAGCACCAGGGCCACGCCCAGGGCCGCGATGGGCAGGTTGAGGAAGAAGATCCAGCGCCAGGAGGCATAGGTGATGATCGCCCCGCCGATGGGCGGGCCAAGCACCGGTCCAAGGAGCGCGGGCATGGTCAGCACGCTCATGGCCTGGACGAGGTCGTGCTTGGGCGTGGAGCGCAAGAGGACGAGCCGGCCCACGGGCCCCAGCATGGCCCCCGCCGCGCCCTCGGCCATGCGCGCCAGGAGCAGGGTCGTGAGGTCGGTGGCGAACCCGCAGGCGGCGTTGGACAGGGCGTAGGCGACGATGGCGAAGAGGAAGATGCGCCGGGCGCCGAACCGGTCCGCCGCCCAGCCGCTGATCGGCAGGACAATGGCCGAGGCGAGAAGGTAGGCGGTGATGGCCGTGTTCAGCCGCACCGGGTCCTCGTGCAGGGAGTGGGCCATGGTCGGCAGGGCGTTGGCGATCACCGTGGCCGACAGGGTCTGCATCATCAGGCAGGCGCCGATGATCGCCGGAACCAGGGACGAGAACGGCTTCGCGCTCGCCTCGCCGGGATCGTCCGGAGCCCGCGGCGCGGGAAGGACCTGCGACCAGGGGCGGGGCAGCTCCAGCTCTTCCTCGGTGGGAAGCTCAAGGGCGGCGCGGTCGTCGTCCATCACCCCTCCGCCAGCTGTTCGAGGGCGCTGACGGCGGCGGCCAGGGCGCGCTGGGCGGAAGGATCCAGAGCCGTCAGGCGCTTGACCAGCCAGTCGTTGCGATAGGCCCGGATCGTATCCAGGGCCCGGCGGCCTTCTTCGGTCACGGTGAGACCGATCCGCCGCCCATCGGCGTCGACCCCGGCCCGGGCAATCCAGCCGGCGGCGGCCAGGCGCTTCACATGGCCGCTCATGGAGGGCCGGGTAATCTGTTCGTGGTCGGCCAGAGCGGCGGCGCCGATGCCGGGATGTTTGGAGATGACCCCGAGGATCTGGGCGTCGAGCGCGGACACGCCCGCCATCTGGGCCTCGCGCCGGAGCTTGCGCGAGGCGCGCAGCAGGGCCGTCCTCAAGCGCTCCGCCAGCGGCCCCATCTGCGCACGGGCTTGCGGATCATCCAGGGACACAGGCGGCGACTCGCACCGAATTAGTTAGGCGACATAATCACTTTGACGCGCCGGGGCGGACCGCGCAAGCCGCGACGCCCTAATCGCCGTCCGCCTCCAGAGCGAGGCGGGAATGCCGTGGGCTTCCAGAAAAGGTTCGATCCGGCGCGTCGCGCGGCCGGAAAAGCGCCGTCGAAGGGCGCGCAGGAGGCGCGCCTCGGACACGGGCCAAAGTCCGCCCAGGGTCGCGAGCCCCAGGGACTGGCGCAGGCGGGGGAGATGTTCGGCCGCGACCCTCACGCTCCACTCGTATTCGCGAAGGCCACCTTCCGGCGCCGCCGGCCCCAGCGCCTGGCCCATGAAGACCAGATCGCCATCCGCCTCCAGACAGACCCAGACCTGACGCGAGGCCCCATCCCTCGCCGTCCGTTCGAGCTCCACCCTATGCGTGCTCAGGCTCCCCTCCTCCTGGGCAAGCGATTCACCCGCCTGACCTCGGCCCATCGCGCTCCGGGGCGGCGGCCTGGGCGCCGAGGAGCTCGCCCGCCACCGCCAACAGGCGAGGAACCTCAAACGGTTTGACCATGTGCCGCGCCGCGCCCAGGGCCATGGCCCGGCGAGCATCCTCGGGCGACTGACGCGCCGAGAGAACCAGGATCGGGAAATCCGTCGTGGCCGGTCCTCGAATGGCGCGGCGTTGCTGCAGAGCGGCCAGGACCGACAGGCCGTCGAGACGCGGGAGACCCAGGTCCAGGATCATCAGTTGAGGCTGGCGATCGGTCAGCCACTCCAGGGCCTGGACCCCGTCACGCACCCGCTCGACCTCATATCCCGCCCCGGACAAGGCCAGGGCGAGAAGCTCGCCGATGAGCTCATCGTCATCGACCAGCAGGATCAGGGACGACGGGGGCGACGGGGGGCGCCGATCCACCGATCAATCTCCCGGCGCCGCGGCGACAGCGCCGGGCGCGCGACTCATCCATTGCCGGACTTTCGCCGTCAGCTCATCCGCCAGGATCGGCTTGGAGATGTGGTCGTTCATTCCCGCCGCGAGACATTGCTCGACCTGATCGCCCAGGACGTTGGCGGTAAAGGCCAGGATCGGCGTGTCCGCGTTGGGCCCGCCCGAGGCGCGAATGCGGCGTGACGCCGCCAGCCCATCGACCTTGGGCATCTGCATATCCATGAGGATCAGATCGAAGCGCTCCGCCTGGGCGAGGCGGCAGGCCTCCTCTCCCCCCGCGGCCTCCTCGACCCCGTGCCCCATGAAGTCGAGCAGAAGCCTGACGAGCTCGCGGTTCTCGGCCACATCATCCACCACCAGAATCCGCGCAGGCGTCGCGGGTCCCACCTCGGCCGGGGTCGCGTTCGCGGTGGGGACGGCGCCGGCAGGCTCCTCCTGGGCCGGCTCCGCGCGCGGGGGAGGATCGATCCTCGAGGCGGCAGGCGCCTCCTGGGGCGCGGGAACGTGAACCTCGATGCGGGTCCCCCGTCCGACCTCGGACTCCACCGTGATGCGTCCGGCCATCAGATCGAGCAGGCTCTTGCAGATCGCCAGTCCCAGACCCGTCCCGCCATAGTGGCGGCTCACGGAGCTGTCGACCTGGGAGAAGCGCTCAAACAGCTGGTCGAGCTTGTCGGCCGGGATCCCGGTTCCGGTGTCGGCCACGACCAGGCATAGCTCTCCCGATCCAGGGTCATAGTCCGCCGACAGCCTCACCCCGCCCTTCGACGTGAACTTCACGGCATTGTTGAGAAGGTTGAGCAGGATCTGGCGCAACCGGGTGCTGTCGCCGATCAGGCTGGGCGGAAGGCCGGGCGACAGCGCGAGGTCGAAGGACAGGCCCTTGGCTTCGATCTGGGGCGAGATCAGCTCCGCCGTCGCCTGCACGAACTCGTGCGGATCAAACGGCGCCGGATCGAGATGCACCTGGCCAGCCTCGAGCTTGGAGAAATCGAGGATGTCATTGACCACCGAGAGCAGAACCCTGCCGCCGGCCACGATCCGACGCACATAGCGACGCGCCTCTTCGGACAGGCTGTCGAGGTTTTCCAGCAGAGAGGAAAAGCCAAGAATCGCGGTGAGCGGCGTGCGGATTTCGTGGCTCATATTGGCCAGGAAGTCGGTCTTGGCGCGGGTCGCCTCCTCCGCGGCCTCCTTGGCGGCTCTCAGGCTGGCCGCGATCTCCCGTCGCGCGGTGATGTCGCTGACGATGTCGCTCACCCCCACCGGCTCGCCGGTGTCCGGGTCGCGCAGCAGCTCCGGACGCGCCTCGACCCACAGGACCGCGCCCGTCTTGGTGATGACGCGGTAGATCACAGGGGGCCGCTCGGCCTCTCTCGGCGCCAAGACCCGGGCCCGGATCGCCCGGTTCGCGTCTCTCAGGTCGTCCGGGTGAACGATCGCCTCGATCGATTTTCCGACGAGTTCGTCGGGCGTGTAGCCGAGGAGTCGCTCCACCGACGGCGACAAATAGAGAAACACGCTGTCGAGACCGGAATAGGCCACCACGTCAGAGGCGTTGTCCGCCCAGGCCCGGAAGCGTCGCTCGCTCTCGATCAGCTCGTCTCGGAGCCTGATGCGTTCGCGTTGAGAACGCTGCTCGCGCTCCACCAGCACCGCGACGGCCACCACCGTGACGACGCCGAACAGGAGAAAGACCTGCAGGAACATCATCTGCTCGGCTGCGTCGCCCTGGATGAGGGCAAACGGCCCCAGGCCCTGAAGCGTGGCGTAGAGCGCCACAAGGGTGGTGGCGAGAATCGCCAAGGCCCCGCCGGTCAGGCCCAGGAAGAAGGTGATCAGCATCAGCAGAGGCATGATCGTGAACAGGGCCGGATAGCGCGTCTGCAGGAAGACGGCGGCGAGGAACAAGGCCAGGGCGGTGGTGAGGCCAAGCGCCCACCAGCGGCGCCTCGGCGTGACCAGACGCCAGAGCCGAGCCGGCGTGATGGCCAGCAGGGCGGGGGTGAAGACCAGCGTCCCCAGGCCGCGCGCGGCCCACCAGTCGAACAGGTTCTGGAGGAACTGACCGGAGCCGGCCAGTTGCCGCGCCGTCGCGGCGATCAGTCCGGCCGCCAGGGGCGCGACCAATCCGCCAAAGACCAGGAACGCCCCCGCATCCTTCAGCCGCCGGAGATCAGGCGGCAGCGTCCCGGCCCAGCGAAGGCCGGCGACGCAGAGGAGCGCGTCGACGCCATTGGCCAGAGGCAGAGCAAAGGCCAGCGGCGTCGCCGTGCCGCGAAGCAGAGAGGCGGCGACCATGGCCGCCACGCCCAGGCCGGCGGCGAGCGGCCAGAGCCGGGGCCGGAGTCGCGACATCACCGCGATGAGAACCGCATTGGCTGGCCAGAGCGGCGCGGTCACATGGCGCGCCGAAGTCTCAGCCAAATTCAAATAGGCGAGCGCGAAGACGAGGCTCGCGGCCAGCCCGACGAGACGAATGTCGGGCCAGATCCCCGTGCGCGGCGGTCTCGAGGCGGGTTGCAGCGACATCCTCTCCCTCCCGCGACCTCAGGGCGCCCGCCGAAGCCCCCCGCCTTGGCGCCCGATCCGCAGCGTCAACCTCGCCACCCTAGAGGGTCCCGCCTCGAGATGGAAAGGCGCGGCGGCCCCCAGAGCACGATGCGTTTTCGCGGACTCCGCGAAAGCGCTGAATCGGGCTCGGTCTTAAAGTCCTTGAGCGCGTTGCGACGCGCCAGGTCGGTTCCGTCCAAACGCAACGCGCTCTGGGGCGCCTACCGAGGATGCGCTCCCTGCGCCGTCAGAGCGAGAAGACGCGTCGCGGAGGGCACGCCGTCTAGGCTCGGGAAGAGCGATGTCGGGCGCAGGCCAAGGACCGCCGTGAACTTCACCGCGGTCGAGACCGCTGATACGGGTAAAGCGCCGCGCGGGCGACGAGGAGGGACCGTGGACATCCATAAGCCGAAGCCCGTCCACAGTTTGCGAGAGTTTCTCTCCGAGATCCTGGTTGTGGT
>DAIDGR010000024.1 GCA_027452265.1 Caulobacteraceae bacterium | reverse complement strand
CCGGGACGATCGCCGACATCCGCGAGGCTCAGTCAGACGGGACTTTTCCCGCGGGGATCGATCCGGAGATCATCGTCGATCAGGTCTTTGGCTGCCTGTATTTTCACCTTCTCACAGGCGTGCATCCCCTGACGCCCGCCTATGCCGACCAGCTTGTCGAGACGGTCTTTTCACAGGCTCGCCGCAAGGCCTGAGCGGCGCTGGACGGATGGGTCGGGCTGCGGCACGGCGGGGATCGCCGCGCCGATGCGCGCGGCCAGGCTCCGCGCACGGTCGGCCGCCGCCCGCGCCGAGATGGCCCCGCGCTCGGGCACAGCCTGCCACTCGGCCCGGACGATCTCGACATCGGTCACGCCCATGAACCCGAAGATGAACCGCAGGTAGGGCGACGCAAAGTCCATCGCGGAGGCCGGCCCGTCGGCATAGGCGCCCCCGCTCGCGACGAAGGCGATCACCTTTTTCCCAGGCGGGAGAAGGCCCCTTGGGGCGCCGTCCACATAGGCGAAGGTGCGGCCCACCCGGACGACATGATCGAGCCAGGCCTTGAGCGTCGAGGGGATGGAAAAATTATAGAAGGGGGCGCCGATGACGATGATATCCGCCGCCTCAAGCTCCTCCGTCAGAATATCGGCCAGTCCAAGATCGGGTGCGGCGGCGCCTTGCCCGGGCAGCAGCCCGGCGGCCAGGGACGGCGAGAGGTGCGGAAGGGGGTTTCGGACGAAATCGCGGTGGACGATCTTCGCATCCGGATGGCGCTGGACAAAGGCGTCAACGAAGGTGGCGACCAGCCCGCGGCTGACCGACGTCTCCAGGTTCGCGCTGTTCTGAAGGATAAGAAGGTTTGGCATGGCTCTCTCCGTTCCCTGGACGGGCCGGATGTGCCACCGGAGAAGACAAAAATATTCTGGGAAAAAGCCTGCCAACACCATAATCAACGATTATGGATAGCCTATCCGCCATCAGCCTCAGCCAGATCGACGCCTTCCTCGCCGTCGTGGACGCAGGCAGTTTCTCGGCCGCGGCGCGGCGCCTGAACCGCACCCAGCCCGCGGTGACCTATGCGATTGAAAAGCTGGAGGACCTCGTCGGCTTTCCGGTGTTCGACCGCAGTCTCTATCGCCCGGTCCTGACCGTGGGCGGAAGGGCGCTGCTGCCTCAGGCCCGACAGGTGGCGCACGACCTGGCGCGCATGAGCGAGCGGGCGCGGATGGTGCGGGCGGATGTGGAGCCCGAGGTGCGCCTGGTGGTCGACGGGCAGTTCCCCATGGCGTTGCTGCTGCCGGTGGTGGGGCGATTTCGCGACGCCTGGCCCGGCGTGCCCCTGCGGATCATGGTCGAGAACCTGTCCGCCTCGGTGGCGGCGGTGCGGAACGGGCCCCACGGGATCGGCCTGCTCGCCTCGCTGATGGTGAACCACCCGGATTTCGAGCGCACGGCGGCGCTGGACGTCGACCTGATCCTGGTGGCGGCGCCCGATCATCCTCTGGCGGCCGGCGGGGAGCCGATCGCGTGGGACGCCTTGCGCCGGCATGTGCAGATTGTGCTCACCGACCGCGCCGAGCCGACCGAGCCTCAGGAGTTCGGCGTGATCGCCGCCGAGACCTGGCGCACCAGCGATCTTGGGGCCAAACACGCCATGATCCGCGCGGGCCTGGGCTGGGGCAGTCTCGCGGCGCACCTGGTCGAACCTGACCTCGCCGCCGGTCGCCTCGTCGCCCTGAACATGGCCGACACCGGTCTGGCCCGGCGCCGACTGGTCTTCGACCTGGTCTGGATGGCCGGCGTCGAGCTCGGCCCGGCCACCCGATGGCTGGCGAGCCAACTCTCATCGCTGACGCCCGTATGAGCTCGCGCGAAGTCCGTCTGTCGTGGACCCGCAGAGCCCCGCGCGCGGAGTGGACAGCAGAGACCGTTTGGTCGGGATCGACGCTTCAGGCAAATGGCTTGCTTACCCCGCCACTGACTTGCAATCGGACACGGGCCAGGGAAGCAAAAAGCGGCCCCGAAGGACCGCTTCAATCCACTGATTTCCCTGAGAAAATCTGGAGCGGGCGAAGGGATTCGAACCCTCGACCCCAACCTTGGCAAGGTTGTGCTCTACCCCTGAGCTACGCCCGCGCGCTCCGTGTCCGAAAGGGCCTGTGAGGACCCCGTCGCGAGGAAGCGCGCTTATGGCAGAGGGTGGGGGCGGTTGGCAAGGCCGGGGCGAGGGTCCAGACGCGCTCTGGTCAGAAGCCGGTCTTGAGGGGCTTGAGGCGGCGCTTGTTGACGTGGGTCGCGGCAAGGTCCGCGGCGCCCGGCGCATCCTCGGGCATCTCGCCCTTGAAGTAGTAGCGCTGCCAGGCCTCCTTGACCGTGGTCGGGTCGCGCCGGCGCAGGCCCTTCATGAAATCCTCGCGCCGCTTGCGCCAGGCGTCGTACTGGCCGTGCAGGTCGACGTCGCGGTCCAGCGCCTTCTGCACCAGCTCCACCTCCTCCAGGGGTTTGTCCTGGATCAGGGTGATGAAACAGAAGGGCTCGCCCTTGGCGAAGCGCACCTTGCCCGGTCGGGTGAACAGCCAGTTCATGGTGAAGGGGAAGGGAAGCCAGTCGGTCTCCACCAGGCCGGTGAGGGGGGCGATGCCGTCCTTGACGTGGTTCGGCGGGCCGCTCGTCCACATGGACCAGCCCGGCGGGGTGCGGAACAGATAGCCGGGGTGAAAGGTCAATACGCCCTGAGAGAAGTGGCTGCGGACGAAGTCGTCAAACTCCGGGAACGGATGGTCGGGATGAATGACGATATCGGCCTGGTTGGGCCCGCCGTTCCACTCCGCCGTGAAGCCGATCGGGCACAGCACCTCCCAGCCGGTGCAGTTGGCCATGGTCATGGGCAGGCAGCGATAGGCGTGCCGGTCCTTGAACGCCTCCATCCAGGCGCGCTGTGGCCGGCCCGGGACGATTTGCGGCGGACGGGAGGTGACGGGGAAGCATTCGATCTGCATGAGGGATGTCTAACCTGGGGCCGCGAAGGGCGCGAGGGGGCGAGGATCAGGAGACCATGACAAGCCGGGCCGAACTGGAGGCGTTTCTCGACGCGCATGGGGTCGACCACGCGCCGGTGGAGCACGCGGCCGTGTTCCGCGTCGGCGAGGGCGAGGAGATCAAGGCCGCCATTCCCGGGGCCCACACCAAGAACCTGTTCCTCAAGGACCATCGCGGCCAGCTTTGGCTGATCTCGGCCGAGCAGGGGACACAGGTGGATCTCAAGGCCCTGCCCGCCCTGATCGGCTCGGGCCGGATGTCATTCGGCTCGCCGGAGCGTCTGGTGGAGGCGCTGGGCGTCACGCCGGGATCGGTCACGGCGCTGGCCCTGATCAACGACCCGGAGCACAAGGTGCGCTTCGTGCTCGACGCCGTCCTGGCGCGGGCGGAACAGGTCAATTTCCACCCCCTCACCAACACCGCGACCTCGACGCTCAGCCAGGCCGGGTTCCGGCGCTTTCTGGCCGCGGTGGGGGTCGCGCCGCTGATCGTCGACTTCGAGGCGATGGAGATCGTTCCCGAGGGATGACGTCTGAAGGCTGAGACGCCGGCGATGGCGGCTTGACGCCCGGCCGGGAACGTGTTGCAATTTGCAACATCGAAGGGTTGCGCCCACGGGCCCCCGCCGATCCTGCTTTCCCCCGTTCCCTGATCTTGTCGCGCCCGCGAAGGAGCCCGCATGGCCGCTCGCCAAGGACGCGCCCCGGCCGGCTCGAACCCGGCCGCCCCCTACCCCGACCTCCTCCGCCTCAAGCGCTACTTCACCGAGTTCGAGCAGCTCACCTACGAGGCCCGGCGCAACAGCCTGACGGCCATCGACTATTACGACTCCGACCAGTTCACCCGGGAAGAGTTGGCGAAGCTGCGGGAGCGGGGGCAGCCGGCGATTGTGATCAACCGGATCAAGCCGGCGATCAACGGCATCCTGGGCGTGACGGAGAAGGGGCGATCCGACCCGCGCGCCTGGCCGCGCAACCCGGCGGATACGGACGCGGCGGACACGGCGACCGACGTGCTGCGCTATGTGGCCGACTTCAACCGCTTCCGCCGGCTCAAGCTGGACGCGTTCAAGGACATGCTGATCGCCGGCACGGGCGCGGCCCTGATCGGGGCGGACGCGGACCTGCAGGTGACGATCACCCAGATCCGCTGGGAGGAGTTCTTCGCCGACCCCCGCTCGCGCCGGCCCGACCACAAGGACGCGCGCTATCTGGGCATCGCCAAGTGGATGTATGCCGACGACCTCGTCGCGCTCTATCCCGACAAGGCCAAAGAGGTCGCCCTTTCGGTAGAGAACACGCCCATCGGCGGGGGCATGGTCCCTGACCAGAGCTTCCAGGACCGACCGCTGAACAGCCCCGGCACGGGCGGGGCGTGGATCGACCCCAAGCTGCGCCGCCTTCTGGTGCTGGAGATGTATTGGCGCGACGGGTCGGACTGGAACCGCTCGGTCTTCACCGGTTCGGACATCCTGGAGCACGGGCCAAGCCCGTATCTGGACCACAAGGGCCGCCCGACCTGCCCGATCGAGGCCCAGAGCGCTTATGTGCGCCGCGACAATGGTCGCTATGGGGCTGTATGGGACATGATCCCGGTGCAGGACGAGATCAACAAGCGCCGGTCCAAGAGCCTGCACCTCCTCAGCGTCACCCGCATCGAGGTGAAGGACCCCAGCGCGATCAACATCGACGCGGAGGAGGCGCGGCGCGAGGCGGCGCGGCCGGATGGGGTGATCCCCTATGGCTGGGGTCTCTCGCCCAACACCGCCGAGCTGCAAGGCAATCTGGAGCTGATGGCCGAGGCCAAGGCCGAGCTTGAGCGCATGGGCCCCAGCCCCGCCGTCCTGGGCCGGTCCGCCGAGGACGCTTCGGGGCGGGCCCTCCTGGCGCGCCAGCAATCGGGCCTGACGGAGCTGTCCCTGCTCTATGGCGGCCTGGAGGACTGGGAGCTGCGCGTCTATCGCCAGTGCTGGGCGCGGGCGAAACAGTTCTGGCGCGCGCCGCAGTTCATCCGCGTGACCGACGACGAGAACGCCCCGCGCTTTGTGGGCCTCAACCAGCCGGTGCAGGACGAGACGACGGGCGCGGTGCTGGGCTATCGCAACGCGCTCGCCGAAATGGACGTGGATATCGAGGTCGACACGCAGCAGGACGTGGGCAACCTCCAGGCCGAGGCGTTCAGCGAGCTGATCGACCTCGTCAAGCTGAGCCCCGCCTATCAGCAGCAGGTCAGCCTCAAGGAGCTGATCCAGCTCTCGCCCATCGTGCACAAGCAGGCGGTGCTCGACGTGATCGACCAGGCCGCCCAGGCGCAACAGGCCCAGGCGGCGCAGGAGCACGCCCTCGCCCAGGCCCACGGCCAGGCGCAGATCGGCAAGCTGCAAAGCGAGGCGCAGCGCAACCAGGCCGAGGGCACGGCCAAGATGCTGAACGCCCTCAGCGAGGCCCACGCCGTCCACGCCGAGCACAACGCCGCCGGCTTCGAGGCGGGCGTCGCCCAGGCGCAGTCAGACAAGGCTCTGGCGGACAAGGCCCAGGCCATGACGGCCCAGCAGATGGCCGCCGAACAGGCCGCCGCCCAGGCCGCGCAGAACCAGGGCCTGAACGGAGGGGGGCCGAGCTGACGCGCGGCTTGTCTGCAAGGCCGGGGCGCGGGATAGTGCGGACGGGCCGCGCGGTGCGGCTGGCGGAGGTGTGGCATGGCGCCCCCTGACGACGCAGGTTCGAAAACCCCCAAGGCCCCGCTGAAGGCGCGGCCGGCGGCGACGCGCGACCGGGATTTGAAGGCGCGGGGCCATGAGATCGACTACGACGCGGTCGCCGACACGGTGATCCGCAAATATCCGAAGATCCTGTCGCGCCTTGCCGAGTGAGCCGCGCTGGGTCACCCCCGAGGGGGTCGTCCGGCTCAATCTGCGACTGACCGCCGTCACGGGCGAGCCCCATGGCCTGATCAACCCTGGAGGGTTGGAAAGCGCCTGCGACAAGCCGCGAAACCACTGGGCCTATGGCGAGACCGACATGGCGACCCTGGCGACGGCCCTGCTGTTCGGGATCGCCCGCAACCACCCGTTCGCTCAGGGCAACAAGCGCACGGCCTTCGCGGCGATGATCGCCTTTCTGAGCGCCAATGAGGGCGTGGTGATCGCCAACGACGATGTGAGCTTCGCCGACGACATGGTCGCGGTGATCGAAGGGACGATGCCGCAGGAGGCCTTCGCCGACCGGCTGAGGGTGATGCTGACGGACATCTGACCACCCCGC
The DNA here is from genome assembly GCA_027452265.1 of Caulobacteraceae bacterium. Classification (GTDB taxonomy): domain Bacteria; phylum Pseudomonadota; class Alphaproteobacteria; order Caulobacterales; family Caulobacteraceae; genus Acaudatibacter. The sequence continues at coordinate 1,592 of DAIDGR010000024.1, read as the reverse complement.
CGCCGGGGAGCCTTCGGGCTGACGGGCGTTGATCGGGATGACCGGCCCCGCAAGCCGGTCCTGGCCGCCGCGGATCGGGCGACACGGGCCGCCACCGTATGGGCGAAAAGGATCAATCGAGAATGGACGAGACCGAACTGGCCTCCTTGATTGGAGGCGAGGGCGCCCCCGCGCCCGTTGAACAGGCGCCGCAGGACAAGGCGCCCGAACCCGCTCCGCAGCCGGCTGGCGACCAGGGCGCAACCCAGGCCGCCGCGCCGTCGCGGGACGACAAGGGCCGCTTTGCCCCCAAGGGCGAGACGCCGCCGGCGCCCGCCGCGCCCCCGTCCGCCGCTTCGCCTCCCGAGCCCGGCCATGTGCCGCTGGCCGCGATGCTCGACGAGCGGGAGAAGCGCAAGGCGCTGGAGGCCAAGCTGGCCGAAGTGGAAGCGAGGCAACGGGAAGCCGCCGCCGCGCGCACCGCCGAGGACCTGCCGCCCGAAGCCCGCGCCGCGCAGCAACGCTATGCCGACAACCTGCGGATCAGCCGCAAGTTCGCCGACAAGGCCTATGGCGCGGAGACGATGGCGGAGGTCCACGCCTGGGCCGAAGCCCGGTGCGACGCCGACCCCCTGTTCAACCAGAAGATGCTCACCTCCGACGATCCTTACGAGGACGCCTACAAGGCCTGGCGTCAGGACCAGCTCCTGAACGAAGTCAGCCCCGACGACCTCGACGACTATCGCGCCTGGAAGGCCCAGAAGGCCGCCCAGAGCCAAGCCGCCGTTCCCGCGTCACCGCCGGCGGCCGTCCAAGCGGCAGCTTCGGCGCCCGCTCCGGTCCGTCCGCCCCCCGCCAGCCTCGCCCATGCGCCCAATGCGGGCGGACGCGGCGCGACGGAGGTGCCGGTCGGCGCGGGCGAAGCCTTCAAGAGCCTCTTTTCCAAATAGGCCCCGCCGGATGGTCCGGCCGGGCAGTCCCTGATTCAAGGATACCCCAACCATGGCCGAGACCACCCTCGCGACCGCCTCCGAACGTCAGATCTGGATCACCAAGTATTTCCAGGAATACGTCCGCTATTCCCGCTTCGCGCCCTACATGTCCAACGCGGACATCAACAAGGGCGGGATCATCCTCACCAAGTTCCAGCGTGAGGACGAGGCCTACAAGACGATCAACGTCCCCTTCATCGCCCGGCTGAAGTCGGCCGGCGTCACCGGCGCCAGCGTGCTGGACGGCGCGGAGGAGGAGCTGGTCAACTACAACCTGCCGATCAGCATCGACTGGCGGCGCAACGGCGTTCGCCTGCCCAAGTCCACCACCTTCATGACCGAGGTGAACCTGTGGGACGCGGCCAAGGACGCGCTGATGGTCTGGGAGAGCGAGAAGCTCCGCGACGACATCATCAAGGCGCTCTGCCAGGTGGTCGTCGATACCGCGGGGACGGTCGCCTATAACGACCAGGCCACGGCGGCGCAGCAGAACACCTGGGTCGGGGCCAACGCCGACCGCGTGCTGTTCGGGAACGCCAAGAGCAACTACTCGGCGACCTACGCCACGGCCCTGGCCAACGTCACCTCCACCATGACCGCCTCGGCGGGGATGATGGGGCT
>DAIDGR010000023.1 GCA_027452265.1 Caulobacteraceae bacterium | reverse complement strand
TCAAAACAGCCCCAGCGCCTTGAGGCTGGCCACGCCTTCGCGGCCGACGACGATGTGGTCGTGGACGGCGATGCCCAGGGTCTTGCCCGCGTCGGCCACCTGGCGGGTCATGGCGACGTCGGCGGAAGACGGCGTCGGGTCGCCCGAGGGGTGGTTGTGGGCGAGGATGATCGCGCTGGCCGAAAGCTCGAGCGCGCGGCGCATCACCTCGCGCGGATAGACCGGGGCGTGGTCCACCGTGCCCTCGTTCATCACCTCGTCGGCGATGAGCTGGTTCTTCTTGTCGAGGAAGAGCACGCGGAACTGCTCGCGCGAGGCGCCGGCCATGGCCGCCCGGGCATAGGCCAGCAGAGCCGACCAGGACGAGATCACCGTGCGCCGGGCCGCCTGGCCCCGCCCCAGGCGAATGGCCGCCTCCTGCACCAGCTTCAGATCCAGCGCCGCCGCCGGCCCCACCCCCTTGACAGCGGTCAGCTCCTCCAGCGTCGCGCCCATGACGCCGTTGAGGTCGCGAAACCGCGCCAGCAGGGCCTTGGCCAGGGGCTTTACATCGCCGCGCGGCAGGCTGCGGGTCAGGAGCAGCTCGAGAAGCTCATAGTCCGGAAGAGCGGTGAGGCTGACGGCGGCCCGCTCGCGCAGACGCTGGCGGTGGCCAAGCTGGTGCGCGGGGGTCCGGGAAGGCCGGGGCGGGGCGAGCGAGACGGGCGGATCGGCCGGGACGGGCGGCCGCGTCAGGTCCAGCGCCTCGCCGAACAGCGTCCCTGTCCCCGCGTCTCGCAGCATGGCGCAAGCCCCCTCGGCGTGATCCCGGCCCACCAGAGAACAAAATACGAACAATCGCGCGACATGGCCAGAGCCATTCGAAGGGCGCCTTTGCCGCCGCGGCCAAACGGGCTAGCCCTATGAGCGGGCGGGCCGGGTCGGGCCTGAATGGGGGGATGCGGTGTGGGGCGGTTGAGATGGCGCGGCGCGGGCCAGGTTTTTGGCCTGGGCCTGGCCCGGACCCTGGCCCCGACACTGGCCCCGACCCTCGCTCGGAGCCTGACTCTGGCGGGCGCGCTGATGAGCCTTGGGGCGGTCAAGGACGCCATCCCTCCCGCCCTGGCCTGGGCCTATCCCGTGGCGCCGGCCGGGACGCCCCCCACAGATGAGGGGCCCGGTCCCTTCAAGACCCCGGCGGGAACCCTCGTGACCCGGGCGCAACTGGACGCGATGGGGCAGAACCTGCCCGACTGGGCCCCCTCGCAGCATCCGCCAGCGCCGCCTATCATCCGCCACGTGACGCGCAAGGACGGCCCCGCCCCCTGCGCCGAGTGTCACGGGATGGCCGGCGCGGGCCTTGTCACCTTGCCGGACCTGGCCGGACTTCCGGCCCCTTATATCGTCGAGCAGCTCCGCGCCTTCCGCTCAGGTCAGCGCCGCTCGTCCCGGCCGGGCTGGCTGGCGACGAACCTGATGATCCACGAGGCCAAGGCGGTGACCGACGACGAGATGGGCGAAGCCGCCCGCTATTTCGCCGCCACGCCCCGGCGCGCGCGCATCCAGGTGATCGAGAGCGATTTCGCCCCGGCGACGCGGATGGAGCGGTTCGGCTGGCTCTATCGCGCGGGTTCGGGCCGCCAGCCGCTGAACGGCCAGGTGATCGAAGTTCCCGGCAGCCTGGTCCAGATGGCCATGTACGATCCCGCGCTCACCCAGATCGTCTACGCCCCCCGGGGCGCCATCGCCCGGGGCGAGGCCCTGGTGCAAAGCGGCGGCGCCGCAGGCCAACCCTGCGCGAGTTGTCATGGCGCGGGTCTCAAGGGCCTGGGCCTCGCGCCGCCCCTGGCGGGCCGCGACCCCAGCTATCTGGCGCGCATGCTCTGGGACATTCACAGCGGCGCGCGCGGCGGCCCGTCCGTGGCCCTGATGCAGGCGCCGGCCCGGGGCCTCACCCCGCGCCAGATCACCGAGGTCAGCGTCTATCTGGCCTCGCTCAAGCCCTGACCCGGGGTCATCCCCCGGACGGCGGCGATCAGAAGGTCTTGAACAGCCCGGCGGGGGATTCGGTGAAGCGCTCGCAGCCTGTGGCCGTGACGCCGACCGAGTGCTCGCACTGGGCCGAGAGCGACTTGTCGCGGGTCACCGCCGTCCAGCCGTCGGCCAGGATCTTCACCTGCGGGCGGCCCAGATTGACCATCGGCTCGACGGTGAAGAACATGCCCTCGCGCAGCTCGACCCCGGCGCCGGGCCGGCCATAGTGCAGGATCTCCGGCGCGTCGTGGAACACCTTGCCCACCCCGTGGCCGCAGAAGTCGCGCACCACCGAACAGCGCTGCGCCTCGACATAGGACTGGATGGCGTGGCCGATATCGCCCAGCCGCGCGCCCGGCTTGACCACGGCCAGGCCCCGCTCGAGCGCCTCATAGGTGATCTCCACCAGCCGCCGCGCCCGGGGCGCGACCTCGCCGATCAGGAACATGCGCGAGGTGTCGCCGTGCCAGCCGCCGTCCACGATCACGGTGACGTCGATATTGGCGATGTCGCCCTCGCGCAGAGGCCGGTCGCCCGGAATGCCGTGACAGACCACGTGGTTGGGCGAGATGCACAGGGTGTGGCTGTAGCCGCGATAGAAGATGCAGGCCGGCAGGGCCTTGTGATCGAGGATGAACTCGCGCGCCAGGCGGTCGAGCTCGGCGGTGGCCACGCCTGGCTTCACATGCGGGATCAGCATGTCGAGGCATTCCGCCGCCAGGCGCCCGGCCGCGCGCATGCCCTCGAACCCCTCCGCGTCGTGGATCGGGATCGGGCGCCCATGGCGCGAGACGGGCAGAGGGGCTTCGGTCAGGCTCATCAGGCCCCCAACATGGCGCCGAGGGCCGCTCCGGTCCAGGGGACGGGGTGGGCGATCTCGATTCCCTCCAGGTCGAGCGCGCAGGCATAGGCGAGCACCTCGACCCCGGCGGCGGCGGCGTCCTCGAGCGCGCGGGCATAGGCCGGGTCGAGATCGGCGCAGGCGGCGAAGGCCTGGCAGTCCATCCGCTGGATGACGAACAGCTGCACCGCCCGCTCGCCCTCGGCCACGCGCGCGCTCAGCTCCCGCAGGTGCCTCGCCGAACGGGCGGCCACACAGTCGGGAAACTCCGCCAGGGCGCCGTCGCGCCGCAGGTGGCAGTTCTTGACCTCCAGCCAGCAGCGCGGCCGGTCCGGCGCCTCGAGCACGAAGTCCACCCGGCTCGCCTCGCCCATCCGCACCTCACGCCGATGCAGGCCATAGCCGCGAAGCTCGGCGATGCGGTCGTCCGCCAGGGCCTCGGCCACCAGCGTGTTGGGTGTGAGGGTGTTGATCCCCACCAGGCCGCCATCGGCCTCGACCATCTGCAGCGTCCAGGCGAGCTTTCGCCCCGCCCCCCGCGCCGGGGAGAGCCAGGCCCGCAGGCCCTCGGCGTTCAGGCCCAGCATGGCGCCGGGATTGGGGCAGTGTGCGGTGACCACCTCGCCGCCGTCCAGCGCCACATCCGCGAAGAAGCGCTTGTAGCGGCGCACCAGGCGCCCGGGGATCAAAGGCTCGGAAAAGCGCATGGCCCTCCCCTATCGCGACGCGACCGCCCAAGCGAGACGCGGATGGCGAGATGCGGATGGCGAGACGCGGATATTGCCGCCGGCCCTGCCCCGCCCTATGCCCTCGCGCGCGGCTTGAATGATCGACGGTCGGCGGCGGAGCGAAGGAGGCTGGGGTCATGGCGGATGCGGAGCGGGTCACCGCGGCGGTGCTGATCATCGGCGACGAGATCCTGTCGGGGCGCACCCAGGACACCAATCTGAACTTCATCGCCCGGTATCTGGGGACCTATGGCGTCGACGTGGCCGAGGCCCGGGTGGTGGGCGACATCGCCGAAGAGATCATCCCCACGCTCAATCATCTGCGCGCGCGCTATGACTATGTGATCACCACCGGCGGGATCGGACCAACCCACGACGACATTACCGCCGAGTGTGTCGCCGAGGCGTTTGGCGTGCCCCTGTACGAGCACCCGGAGATCCTGGCCCTGATGCGCGACCGCTGGGGCGAGGAGCCAAGCCCCGCCCGCCGCCGCATGGCCCGGGTGCCCGAAGGCGGCAGCCTGGTCAGGAACCCGGTTCAGGGCCCGCCTGGGTTTCAGATCGGCAATGTCTTCGTGCTGGCCGGCGTGCCGCAGATCATGCGCGGCATGATGGACGATGTCGGCCCGCGCCTGCGCACCGGCAAGGTGGTGATCGCCCGCACGGTGCGGGTGGAGGGCATCGGCGAGAGCGTCATGGCCGCGCCTCTGGAGGCCCTGGCCAAGGCCCATCGGACCCTCTCCATGGGCAGCTATCCCTTCTTCGGACCGGACGGCTTTGGCGCCAACCTCGTCATCCGCGGCCGCGAGGCTGAGGCGGTCGAGACCGCCGTGACCGAGCTCCTCGCCGCCCTCGCCCCCCTGGGCGCCCGGTCGATCACCCGCGTGGAGCCCTGACAGGCCCCTGCCCTCGGCGCCATTTCGTCACGGGATGGTTGCGGCATATTTCGTTTACGCCGCTCGACGACACAAACAGCGCGAAATGTCACAATAGTTTTGCAGCCCCGGTTTAGCCCCCGCGTGAGAACGGGGGCCATCCCACGCTGAACGCGGGCGTGGCGAGTCCCCACGACAACGGGGATTGCATCGATGACATCTTCAGCCCAAGCCCGGCGTCTCGCCTCGACCTTCGCCTCGGCGTCGCTGATCGCCCTTTGCGCCGGTCTGGCCCTGCCGCACGCGGCCCGCGCCCAGACGACGGTGGGACCGGTGGTGGTCACCGCCGCGCCCAACACCGCCACCTTCGAGGCGCCCACCGTGGCGCCGCTGGAGGCGATCCAGCCGACCTCCGAGGTCAACCGGCACTATCTCGACAACAACCT
>DAIDGR010000022.1 GCA_027452265.1 Caulobacteraceae bacterium | reverse complement strand
ACCGTCTCACCCATTCCGCTGATGGCGACCTTCCGGCCGATCTCCTGCCTGACCGCCAATTCGGTCTCGAAGAGCATCCTGCGTTCGGCGGTGGACGAGCTCATCCGTGACAGCGGCGACGACCGCCTCTTCTATTTTCCGGCCTACGAGATCGTGAAGGACTTCTTCGTCGATCCCTTCGAGGCGGATAATCGACACCCCCGGTCTGAGATCGTCGCCTTTATCATGGACACCTTCGAGCGCCACTACTGCGCGCCCTGAGCTCCATGCCCCCTACCCCGGACCCCGCGCCACGAGGCGCGCGGCGATCTGGTCGGTGACGGGGCCCTGGCCGCGTCGCTCGTCGGCTGAGCCCCTTATTCGGCGGCGACGCTAGGGGGCGTATAGCCGGCCTTCTGAAGTTCCAGTCGACTTTGGGCCCAACCCTGCTCCGGAACGGTCTCGCCGGTCCGGTCGGCAAGCTCGCTCCAACGCTCCAGCAGAGCCTCCGCCGACGGCGGCTCGCCGTCGAGATAGACCCCTTGGGTCAGGGTGAGATGGGCCATTTCGAACCCGCCGGCGCCGGCGCAAACGATGGCGCGTGTCGGGGCGTCCTCGGACGCCAGGGCCAGGACGGCCGGGCTCACCAACTCGGGGCGAAGACGCTCAAGCTGCTCCTTCGGCAGGATGCCCTCCATCATCTGCGTCGCCGCGGTGGGGGCCAGACAGTTCACGCGGATCCCGTACTTGGCGCCCTCCAGGGCGAGGGTCTGCATCAGCCCCACCAGAGCCAGCTTGGCGGCGCCGTAGTTGGACTGGCCGAAGTTTCCGTAAAGACCGGAGGAGGAGGTGGTCATGATGATACGGCCATAGGCCTGATCGCGCATGGGCTCCCACACCGCCTTCGTGCAGTTCGCGGCGCCCATCAGATGGACGTCCACCACCAGGCGAAAGTCGTCGAGCGACATCTTGGCGAAGGTTCGGTCGCGCAGGATTCCGGCGTTGTTCACCAGAATGTCGATGCGTCCCCAGGTCCCCAGGGTGTCCTCGACGATTTCGTTGATCCTGGCCGCGTCGGTCACCGAGCCCAAGGCCGCGCGCGCCTTGCCTCCAGCGGCGCAGATTTCGTCCGCCACGGTCTCCGCCGCCGGTCCAAGATCGTTCACCACGACCCTCGCGCCGCGTTCGGCCAGAAGCCGCGCATGGGCCCGACCAAGGCCGCCGCCCGCGCCCGTGACCATGGCCACGCGTCCCGTCAGATCAATCACCAAAACCTCCTGCAAGCGCCGCGGAAAGGCGCGACTAGTCGATCGATCGTGCGCCAGTCAAGATTTTCGCTCATACAAGAATGAGTATTGACAGGTTCGTGAAGACAGGCGAGCTAAGCCCCACGCGCCGCAGAGCGCGGAAGTGATCTTGGGCATGGGGAGGAACCATGAAACCGCACGCCGCATGGCTTGGCGCGTCCGCGCTCGCTCTAAGCTGGGCCGCCGTCGCCCACGCCGAAACCGCCGTCGCCAATGGCGGAACGGCCGCCGCCACCACCGTTCAGGAGGTCGTGATCACGGCCGAGCGCCGGACCGAGAACCTGCAAAAGACGGCGATCGCCGCCACGGTCATGACCCAGAGCGATCTGACCAAGAACGGAATCTTCACCGTCGACCAGCTGCAGTTCTTCAGCCCCTCCGTGACCGTGGACGACTTCGGCCAGGGCAACGACTTCGAAATCCGCGGGATCGGCAAGGGTGAGCACAATACCCAGACCGGGACCGGGGTCGTCACCTATCGCGACGGAGTCGCCACCTTCCCAGGCTATTTTCAGGAGGAGCCGTTCTTCGACGAGGCCAACGTGGAAGTTCTGCGGGGCCCGCAAGGCACTTTCAGCGGTCAGAACGCCACCGGCGGCACGATCAACGTCACCAGCCAGGATCCGGTCATCAACGGCGGATATACTGGCTATGTCATCGGCCATTTCGGCAATTACGATGACACCGGGGTTCAGGGCGCGGTCAACATGCCGATCAGCGACACCCTTGCTGCGCGCGTCGCGTTTTTTACAGATTATCATAAGTCCTGGTACGACATATCTGGCCCGTACACAGGAAATCCGAATGTGAAATGGGGCGCGCTCCGCTTCTCACTGCTGTGGAAGCCGAACGACTCCTGGACCGTCTCTTTCAAGACAGACTTCGACTATCTCGATAATGGTGGATATTTCGGGCCACCGGCGACCGATTACAATACCAATGACCTCTATAACATCAAGAACAACGCCCACACGTTTGCCCTGGATGACTTCTTCCGCTCCGTCCTGAAGATCGACTATGTGAACCCCGACGGGATCATCTTCCGCTCCATCTCCGGCCTGCAGAAGGGCCGTTCGGCCTGGACTGGCGATATCGACGGAACCGCCCTGCCTGCGCCGAACTACACGATCGACGAGGGCGTGGACGAGACTCTGTGGTCGCAGGAGTTCAACATCATTTCGCCCAGCAACAAGCCCGTCACCTGGGTCGTGGGCGCGTTCTATCAGCACAATCTTTATAGCTTCCCCAATGGCGGCTTTGACATTGGTGTGCCGCCCGGCGTCGTCGATGAGAACCTGCAGGGCGTGAACATGACCTACACGGCCGCGGCGTTCGGCCAGGTGAGCTTCAACCTGCCCGATGGCTTCCAGTTGCAGTTGGGCGGTCGCTATTCCCACTGGGGAACGACCAACCACGTGCTCTTCTATGTGCCAGAGTTCAATTTGAACTTCCCGCAGAACGAGAAGGCTTACGGCGACAACTTCACCGGCAAGGCGACGCTGAACTGGAACATCAACGAGAACAACTTCCTGTACGCCTTTGTCGCCTCGGGCGCCCTGCCGGGAGGTTTGAACACCGCGCTCTATTTTGGCGGCGGGGTCGTTCCTCCCCCGTTCGGCCAGGAATACGACATGGACTACGAGGTGGGTTGGAAGTCGAGCATGTTCGGCAACCACCTGCACACCCAACTTGGCTTCTATTACAACAATTTCTCCAACTTCCAGGTGATCCTGCCGATCCCCAACGATCCGATCCAGGTGACCGAGCAGAACGATCCGAACCCGACCAAGATCTACGGGTTCGAGGCCTCGGCTCAAGCCAAGTTCGGCGACTTCTCCGTCAATGCTGGACTGGGTCTGCAGCACAGCAGCGTCGGCGCCTTCTATGCCGAGGACTCGCGGTTGCCGACGTCCGGGACCTGCAACCCCACCACGGGCGGGACGACGGCGGCCTGCGTCAATCTCGCCGGACACCCGCAGACCTATGCGCCGAGCACGACGTTCGACATCACCGGCCTATATGATTTCCATCTCAAGAGCGGGGATGTGCTGACGCCGGGGCTGAATTTCAGCCATATCTCCAGTCAGTGGGCGACGCTGTTCGACAACTATGCGGCCGGCGACTTCCTCGCCCCGCGCAATATCCTGGGCGCCTCTCTCGCCTGGAAGCACGGCCCTTTTACGACCACGCTCTACGGCACGAACCTGAACAACGACAAGTACGTCTCGGCCGTGCTTCTGCCGATCAAGATCGCCGGCGCCCCGCGCGAGTATGGGCTCAGCATCATGCGGACCTTCTAGACGGTTGACCTCCTGGGCCGCCGCCGGCTTTGCGTCGGGGGCGGCCTCCTTTTTCCCTTCCGACCGCGCGGATATGCATGCAGGCCTACGCCCTCACGCTCGACAAGTTCCTCGATCACGCCGCGAAATGGTCCCCCGACCAAGACATCGTCACCGCCGAGGACGGGGGCGAGGTTCACCGCATCGGCTATGCGGCGCTGCGCGAGCGAAGCCGTCGACTTACCGCCGCCTTCCACGCCTTGGGCCTCAGCTTTGGCGACCGGATCGCGACCCTGGCCTGGAACAGCCAGGCTCATCTGGAGACCTATTACGCGCTGATGGGGGCGGGCATGGTCTGTCACACCCTCAACCCCCGCCTGACCGTCGCTCACCTGGCCGCCATGGTCGAGGAGGCCGAGGATCGCCTGCTGCTGGTCTCCGCCGATCTGGCGCCATTGGCCGCCTCCCTGGCGACCGTCTGCCCGAGCCTGCGAGGCGTCGTCATCATGGGCGGGAGCACGCCCGGCGAAGCGGCGGCGGACATGCCGCCCAGGCTGGCGGTTTGGGACTATGAAACCCTTCTCGCCGCTCAGGGAGCGCATGCTGATTGGGGCGGCTTCGACGAGGAGACTCCCGCCGGCCTTTGCTACACGTCCGGCACCACCGGTCGCCCCAAGGGCGTCCTCTACACCCACCGTTCCAACTATCTTCACACGCTACGCGCCCTGCAGGCGGACGCCTTCGCCTTGACCCGCCGGGACAGCCTCCTGCTGGCCGTACCGATGTTCCACGCCAATGCCTGGGGCCTGCCCTTCGCCGTTCCCGCCGTTGGGGCCCGGCTGATCCTGCCCGGACGGCGCCTGGATGGCGCCAGCCTCGCCAAGCTCATGCGCGCGGAGCGAGCGACGATCGCCGTCGGGGTGCAGACCGTATGGCTGGGCGTCGCCGATCACCTGGATCGCGAGGGCGGCGACCTTCCCGACCTGGAGCGCATCGTTGTCGGCGGCTCGCATTGTCCGCAGGCCCTGATCGATCGCCTGGAGCAGAGACTGGGCGTGCGCGTCCAGACCAGTTGGGGCATGACCGAGCTGTCCCCGCTCGGCGTGATCGCCTCGCGCGACGCCGCCGCCAGCGCGTTGAACGGGGCGGGGCGACCGCTCATGGGTCTGGACCTCAAGCTCACGGACGCCGAGGGCCGGACCCTGGCCGAGCAGCGGGGTCCGGTCGGTCACCTCAAGGTCCGGGGGGCCAGCGTCCTCGATCGCTATTTCAAGGCCGGGTCCGACTCCCTGGATACCGAGGGCTATTTCGATACCGGCGACCTGGCCAGCCTGGATGAGGCCGGCAATCTCACCCTGCGCGGCCGGGCCAAGGACCTGATCAAGTCGGGGGGCGAATGGATCAATCCGGCCGAGATCGAGGAGATCGTCGGGAGACTGCCGGAGGTGGCCCAGGCCGCGGTGATCCCGCGGGACGACCCCAAATGGGGCGAGCGACCGGTGCTCGTGGTCGAGCCGGCTCAGGGGCACGCCCTGGAAGCAGACCAACTTCTGAACGCCTTGCGCGGACGCATCGCCGACTGGTGGCTGCCCGATCAGGTGCTGATCGTGCGGGCTATGCCCCTGGCCGCCACAGGCAAGATTGACAAGCTGCAACTGCGCGCCAAATACCTCGATCCCAAGAGCGGCCCCGTCTAGTCGGGCCGCTCCGTCGCCGCGCCTTGGCCGGCCCCGCGGTCAAAGAGGTTCGCCGGATGCCCGATGGCGCCACAACAGGACGGTCTCTCAAAACCAAGGCCCAGCAGCGCGCCCAGACCGTCGAACAGATCCTCGACGCGGCCGAGTACCTGTTCTCAAAAAACGGCCTGACCGGCGTGACGCTGCGCGATGTGGCGCATCGCGTGGGCGTCCACACCACGCTCCTGCACTACTATTTCGAGGACAAGGCCAAGCTGTTCGAAGCCGTGTTCGCGCGCCGCGCCGGTGTGACCAGCGGTCGTCGAATCGCCGCCCTGGAGCGCTATGAGGCCGAGGCGGGGGACCATCCCACGGTCGAGGGCGCCCTGCACGCCTTCCTCGACACCGATTTCGATCTCTATATCGAGGGCGGCGAACCGTGGATGAACTATGCCGCGTTCTGCGCCCGGGTCAGCAACACACCCGAGGGTGCGGCGTTGCTGGACGTCCACTTCGATCCTGTGGTGCTTAAACTGGTGGGGATTCTCAAGCGCGCCCTGCCCGGCTACTCGGAAGAGGACATCTTCTGGGGCTATCATTTTGTGACCGGCGCCCTGATGAACACCCTGGCCAGGACCGGTCGGATCGACCGCCTTTCCGGTGGGCTTTGCCGCTCCGACGATTTCGCCGCGGTCAAGGCCCGGATGGCGCGGTTCATGGCGCAGGGTTTCGCCGCCCTCGGACCCAATCGAGCCGATCGCTGAGCCGGGGTCCAGTTCAGCTCGCGGACGGGAGCGGCGCCGCCAGACCGACATTCCAGTTCCAGGCCACCGTCCCAGCGGCCAGACGCCGGCGCACGACCGCGTCATTGAGGTCGAACATGCCGGGCAGCGGATGATGGCCGGCGAGAGGTTCGGGACCGAAGCGCATGTAACCCATGTCCGATCCCCATTCCGGCCAGTCGGGTTCGCCCGGCGCGCGCGGCAGGCCGGACGCCACAAAACCTGACCAGTAGTCGGTCATGGCTGAGGACATGCGCCGCTCCGCCGGCGTGTCGGGCGGGCGGGGCCACTGGGGCGGGGTGCGGTCGAGGGTCCCGAAGACATAGGGCAATTCGCTGGCGTGAAAACCGTGAAGGCGGCGGGCGTCCGCGGCCGGATAGCCATGATCGAACTCATAGAAGAATGAGTTGAGGCCCAGCTTGGTCTGGTCGCGGACCATACGCTCGGCCGTCCAGGCGTAGAGCGCGTCGCGCGTCGTCGCCAGAATGCTCTCCTCCATATCCGTGCTCGGATAGAGCCTGAGGAAGGCGTCTGACAGATCGCCATAGCGGGCGCGGATCGCCGCTTCATAGGCCTGCGGATTCGCGGGCGGACGGGGCGCCAAGACCCGCAGTGAACGGATCTCGCCGCTGTTGAAGCCGGCCAGGACGGCGACGGGGCTCTGTTCGCCCCGCTCGAAGGTCTCAACGATCTGGCGCGGCAGAGTCGGGCCATCGACGACGCCAAACGGCGCGAACCGGGCCTTGGCGGCCGCGACCACGAGCGTCTCCGCCTCCAGGCGACGCAGGGCGGCGAGGTTCGGCGTCTGCAGGGCCCGCGCCAGGGCGAGACCCGAGGACTCCGCCGACGGCTGACCATAGGCCCGCCGCTTCAGCTCGGGCGTGGAGATCATATAGCCGCTTTCGCAGATGACCCGATGGAACAGGCCCCGGGCCGGAGGCGAAGCCATCAGGTACAGGGCGCTGAGGCCGCCCGCGGACTCGCCAGCGACGGTGACGCGTGACGGGTCGCCGCCGAAGGCGCCGATATTCGCCTGGACCCAGCGCAAGGCCGCGATCTGGTCGAGCAGGCCATAATTTCCCGACACGCCCTGCGGCGACTCAGCGCTGAGCTCGGGATGGGCCAGCCAGCCCAGGACGCCCAGCCGATAATTGATCGTGACCACAATGATCCCACGGGACGCGAGGGTCGCGCCGTCATAGATCGCCTCGCCGCTCCATCCCGCCTGCAGGGCGCCGCCATGGATCCAGACCATGACGGGCAGGCGTCTCGCGTCCCGTGGCGTCCAGATGTTGAGGGAGAGGCAGTCCTCGCTCATCTCCGGCGGGTCGTCGGCATAGATATTGCCGGGAAAGGACCGCAGCTGCGGCGCGGCCGGACCGAATTGGACCGCCCTTCGGGGGCCCTGCCATCGCGACAGGGGGCGGGGCGGTCGCCAGCGTCCCTCGCCGACGGGGGGCTGGGCATAGGGGATGCCGCGGAACACCCGGATCCCGCTCTCCAGCGTCCCCTCGATGAGGCCGGCGGGCGCATCCACCTGAGGGCCCGGAGGCGCCCCGCGCGCCTGGGCGGCGGCGAAGAAGCTGGCGGCGGCGCCGATCAGGGCTTCACGGCGATGGGGTCTCATATGCGGGTCTCCGAAACCAGGCTCTCGCGCTTGAGGACCCGCGCCAGGGCGAGGAAGAGCGCGATGGCGAGCCCATAAAACGGGGTGAGGCTGTAGAAGGCCCATTGCAGGGCATGCTGCGGGTGGCTGGCGCGCAGGGCGTCGCTCGCCCAGCCGACATAGGTGGGACCAAGCCCGAGACCGATCATGTTCATAATCAACAGCAGGAGCGCGCCGGAGATCACCCGTTCGGTGGGCGCGGCGTCCCGCTGCACCAGGGCTACGGCTGCCGACAGGTAGAAGGAGTTAAAGAAGGTGGGGCCGCAAAGAAAGGCCAGGGCCAGGGGCCAGCGCGGGGCCCAGACGAAGGCGACGAACAGGGGCGCCGCCAGCGCCAGCGACAGGGCCGGGATCAGGGCATAAGCCTGCTTGGCCCGGGGCGTGAAGCGGTCGATGACCCGGCCGGACACAAAAATGCCGCCGCCCATGCCCAGGCCGACCACAAGGGCGTAGGACACCGCCAGCTGATTGAGGCTCATGCCCTTCTCGCGCATCAGGATGAGGGCGGTGAAATTGCCGGCGCCGTAGGTGATGAACTGGGTCGCGCCGCTGGCCAGAGCGACGAGGACGAAGCTGGGGCGGGCGAAGAACCGCGCCGTCGCCGGCCAGAAGCGCACCGTCGCCGCGAGGGATTTTGGGCCCGATGAAGCTGAGGAGGGCGGGTCGAGACGACCGCGCCGGGGCTCGGGGATGCACAACAGGACGAGGACCGCCGCCCCCAGGCCTACGGCGCCAACCGCGAGAAAGGCGGCGCGCCAGCTGAAGCTCGCGGCGATCAGGGCCCCGAAGGCGATGCCCAGGGCCTGCCCGGCCGGCGGACCCAGATTATAGAGCGCCAGGGCCGTGCCCCGCCGCTGCGGCGGAAAATAGTCGGAGATCAGGGCATAGGATGGCGGCACGCCCCCGGCTTCGCCAAAGCCGACGGTCATGCGCGCGACCACAAGTTCGCCGTAGGTGGCGGCGGCGCCGCACCCAGCCGTGGCCGCGCTCCAGATGGCGCAGGCCAGGGCCAGGATCCTCACCCGATGGGTGCGATCGGCGAGCCACCCGACGGGGATGGCGATGAAGCAGTAGAAGAGCGCGAAATAGAGCCCGCCGATCCGTCCGAGCTGGGTGTCGGTGACGTGCAGTGTATCCTGGATCGGCTTGGCCAGGATCGACAGGAGCTGCCGGTCCAGGAAGTTCACCATGTAGACAAAGGCGAGCACGGCCAGGACCCACCAGGCCCGCGCGTCCGGGACGGGATCTGCCGCAAGCGTCCGGCCGGGAGGCGTCTCGCGACGAGGCGCGAACCCGCGCGCCATCTCGCCCTTGGCGGCCTCCTGGGTCACCCGTCCTCCCGCGTCTGATCAGGCCTTCGAGTCGGACCCTCCCCCCACCATGCCGATGTCGCCGGCGAGGCGTCAATACTCACTCACGCGTGGATGAATATAAAGCAGCGCTGGACCGTAGGCGCCTTTCAGTGCGGACCCCGCGCCACCAGGCGCGCGGCGATCTGGTCGGTGACGGGGCCCCAGGCCCCCTCCTGCCGCTGACGGAAGATGCGCAGGGTCGGATACCAGGGGGTCGACTCGCCCTCGCCGACCCAGCGCCAGCAGTGGAAGGCGCGGTCCATCATCCAGGTCGGCCGGGCCATGGCGGCGGCCAGATGGATGAAGGCGGAGTCCACCCCGATCACCAGGTCCAGCCGCGCCATGAGCCTGGCCACGTCGGCGAAATCCTTCGGCGGGTCGCGGTCGCCGAACGGGTCGCGCCAGCCGCGCGCCTTGGCCAGGGCGTGCAGGCCTTCGGGCCGCCGGTCACGCTGCAGGATCGTCCAGCGGAACGACTCGCGCAGGGCCGGATGGGCCATCAGGGCGCGGGCCTCGTCGAAATCCAGCGAGCGCAGGGAATCCACCCGGCGAAGGTCTCCCCGTTCAGCCCAGGCGCGTCCGGCCCAGAAGATACCCACCTCATAGGGGGCGCCCAGATCGCGGATGCGCCGCTTGGCCGTCACCTTGAACTGCGGCCAGACCGGGGGGGCAAACCTGGCGATGGTCTCAGGCGTCAGGCCCATCAGCCCGGGCAGGCTCATCATCGGCGCCCAGACATCGGCTTCCACGGGCCCCGGCTCGGCATGGGACAGCACCGCATCGATCCCCGCGACGCCCTGGACCAGAGAGACAAGCTCGGGCGCCACGACCACGATCACCCGCCCGGCCCCGGCCGCGTGCAGGGCCTGGGCGAAGCGCAGGAACTGGATCTGGTCGCCAAATCCCTGCTCGCCATAGACCAGGATGGCGCGCCCCTTGAGGTCCTCGCCGCGCCACAGGACGCAGCCGGGGCTCGCGCGCGGCGTCCAGACCGTGCCCATGACCAGATGACGGGCCTCGAAATAGGGCCAGGCCTCGGTGAAGCGGCGCTGGTGCAACAGCAGCAGGCCCAGATTGAGGCTGGTCTTGGCGTCGCCCGGCCGGATCTCCAGCGCCTGGCGGTACAGGGGCTCGGCCTCCGTCAGCCGCGCCTGGTTGAACAGGGACAGACCCAGATTGCACAGGGCCTCGACGCTGCCCGGAGCCGCGGTCACGGCGCCGCGAAACACCGCCTCCGCCTCGACATTGCGCACCTCGTGCACCAGCAGAGAGCCCAGATTGATCGCCGCCGCGAGTGACGCCGGGTCCAGCTCCAGGGCGCGTCGATAGGCCGCCTCCGCCTCGCCATAACGCCCCAGCCGCTCCAGCATCAGGCCGCGGTCGGTGTGGGCGTTGGCGTCATCGGGCAGAAGCTCACACAGCCGCTCGAAGCCGGCCAGGGCCTCATCGTTGCGCGTCAGGTCGCGCATCAGGCAGGCGAGGTTGCGCACAAAGGGGGCCGCGTCGGGCTCCATCGCCAGGGCCGCCCGATAGGCCGCCTCGGCCAGCTCGGCCTTGCCCCACTGGTGATAGAGAAAGCCCAGATTGCCGCGGAACAGGGCCTGGTCGCTCAAGGCGATCGCCCTGAGGATCAGGGCCTCGGCCGCGGCCATGTCGCCCATCCCCTGGCGCGCCACGCCCAGCAGCTGGATCACCCCCGCATGGTCCGGCCAGCGCCGCAGCAGCGCCTCATAGGCCGCCGCCGCCGCCGGCAACCGCCCGGCCTGATGCGCCGCCACGGCCTGGGCGAGATCGGCGTCGAATGCGGCGTCCATGGCCGTGGCTTAGCGCAAGCGGCCGGGATCAGCCTAGAGCGTATGGCGTCTCGTCGGTTCCCACAGCCCCCGGTCCCGGCTCCACGCTCACCGTCTCGGGGGTCACCGGATCGCCGCAGACCGAGCAGGTCGTCACCGGGTCGAACAGGTGGCCGCAGGCGGCATGGCGGTGCAGCAGCGGCCGGCCCGTCTCGCCGGCGAGGTGCATGTCGCCCCAATGGACCAGGGCCAGGATCACCGGCTGCAGGTCGCGCCCCTTGGGGGTGAGGCGGTATTCGTGGCGCGGCGGGTGCGCCTGATAGGCCACGCGGGTCAGGATCCCCGCCTCCACCAGCCGCTTGAGCCGCGCCGACAACAGGGGCCGGGTCAGGCCGTTGCGGCTCTGGAACGCCTCGAACCGGCGCACCTTGAGGAAGCAATCCCGCAGGATCACCAGCGTCCAGCGGTCCCCCAGCAACGCCGCGGTCCGGGCCAGGGAACAGGCCTGCTGGTCGATCTCGCGCCACTTCATCGTCTCGGTCCCTTCGTCCCCGAACCGCGTCACGGCGATCCGTGACCGCCCATGGTCACCGCACGTCGTTCGCCGATCCTAGCTTGACGCATTTGTTTTTGAAACGCACTCTGGGGCTATGAGTGCAGAAAAGATACTGACCACGCCGACGGCCGGCTCGGTCGCCATTGTCGGCGCCGGCGATCACATCGGCGCGGCCATCGCCAGGCGCTTCGCGGCCGAGGGCCATGTCGTGTTCGGCGGCCGGCGCAATGGCGAGCGCCTGGCCCCCCTTGCGGCGGAGATCGCTGCGGCCGGCGGCCGCTTCGAGGGGCGCACCCTCGATGCGCGCCAGGAGGACGCCATCGCCGCCTTCCTCGCCGAGGCCGAGGCCGCCGCCCCGCTCAAGGCCTGCATCTTCAACGTTGGGGCCAATGTGAATTTTCCCGTGCTGGAGACCACCGAACGGGTCTTCCGCAAGGTCTGGGAGATGGCCTGTTATGGCGGCTTCCTCACGGGCCGCGAGGCGGCGCGCCTGATGCTCCCGCGCGGCGAGGGGTCGATCTTCTTCACCGGGGCCACGGCCAGTCTGCGCGGGGGGTCGGGCTTCTCCGCCTTCGCCAGCGCCAAGTTCGGCCTGCGCGCCGTGGCTCAGAGCCTGGCGCGAGAGCTGGGGCCCAAAGGCCTGCACGTGGCCCACCTCGTCATCGATTCAGGGGTCGATACGGCCTGGGTGCGGCAGATGCGGGCGCAGAGGCGCGGCGATGACGCCCCGCCGGCGCCGGACGAACTGATGAACCCCGCCTCGATCGCTGAGGCCTATTGGCGGCTTCATCTCCAGACCCGCGACGCCTGGACGCACGAGCTCGACCTTCGCCCCTATGGAGAGACCTGGTGAGCGTTTCCCTCCCTGATCCGGAGTTCCTGTTCGACTTCGGCAGCCCCAACGCCTTTCTCGCCCACCGCGCCATCCCCGCCCTCGCCGCGCGGCTGGACGTGCGCTTCACCTACACCCCGATCCTGCTGGGCGGCCTCTTCAAGGCCACGGGCAACCGCTCCCCGGCCGAGGCCTTCGCCGCCGTCCCGGCCAAGCTGGCCTATATGGGGGTGGAGACGGCCCGCTTCCTGGCGCGTCATCAGATCACGGACTATCGTCCCAACCCGCACTTCCCGGTGAACACCCTTCAGCTCATGCGCCTGGCCGTCGCCGCGCGCGAGGCCGGGCTGTTCGAGGCCTTCGTCGAGGCCGCCTTCGTCCACATGTGGTCGGCGCCCAAAAAGATGGACGATCCCGACATCTGCCGCGCCGCCCTGGCGGAGAGCGGCCTTCCCGTCGACCGCCTCTGGGCGCTCAGCCAGTCGGACCCGGTCAAGCAGGCCCTCATCGCCAACACCGAGGACGCCGCCCGCCGCGGGGCCTTTGGCGCCCCCACCTTCTTCCTCGGCGAGGCCATGTTCTTCGGCAAGGACCAGCTGCGCGACCTTGAGGACGAGATCGTCCGGGCGCGGGGGTAGCGGCGAGATGGGTTGAGGTCGCCGAGTCGGTCGGCGCCGAGGCGCGCGGCCAGCCTCATGCCACACAGGCCGGCGGATGCCCCCCTACTCCAACCGATACCGCGCCAGCCGCGCATAGTGCGGCTCCGCCGCCTCCGCGACGGCGCGGAGCTCCGGGGCGAGGTCGGCGATCGTCACCGGCGCCGGCGGTGCGGAAAAGCCGGTGGAGCGCTCCACCGCGTCGTACCAGGCCGGGGCCCAGACCCCGTCCGTGTCACGCCGCCCGGCGGGCCAGGCGAGCATGGCGGGATCGAAGGGGATTTCGAGCGCCGCGCACAGGGCGCTGAGGCGTCCGGCCGGGTCGGCCAGCACGTCGCGGCCCTCGATCACCGGCGGCGCACGGCCCAGGCGCTGCGCCTCGCGGTCGAACAGCTCGCCCTGGCGGACCACGCCGATATCCTCAAGCGTCGGGGCGGCGCGGCGCACGGCGTAGGAGGCCAGCACCTCCGCCGGCGCGCGGATCAGGAAGGCGTGGCGGCAGCCGGCCATCCAGCTAAGATCCATATCCGGCGTCATATGGTGGGCCATGTGCTTCTGATAGAACAGGCCGCGGCCCGCGGGGATCGGCCCCAGAAGCATGGCCGCGACCTTGGCCGGGTCCGTCGGCTGTGAGGCGAGGACCGCCTCGCGCATCGGGTGGTCGGCGCCCGAGCGCGCCAGCCAGGCGGCGTAGAACGGCTCGTCCGCCACGAAGGCGTCGGCCCGGTTCTCGAAGGCCCGCATCATGGCGGTGGAGATGTTGCGCGGCCCCGACCACATGGCGATGCGGACGACGCCGTCGCGCCCCGACCCGCCGCTCACGGGCGCGCATCCGGCCGGACGCCAAGCTGGGCGCCTTGGGCCGCGTCGGCGTCCTTCAGCGCGGCGTAAAGCTCCGCGATCCGCGCCGTGACCGGACCGGGCGGGGCGGCGAGGCGGCGGCCGTCCAGGGCGGCGACGGGCGTGATCCCGCCCATGGTGCCGGTGACGAAGGCCTCGTCCGCCGCGCGCGCATGCTCCACTGGAAAGTCCCCCAGCGTCAGGGTCAGGCCGTTCTGGCGGGCGAGCGCAATGACCTGGGCGCGGGTCACGCCGTTGAAGCAGTTGGCGCCGGTCGAGGTGAAGATCGCCCCCTCGCGCACCCAGAAGAAGTTGGTGGCGTTGCAGCTCGCCACCGCGCCGGACGGATCGAGCATCAGGGCCTCGTCCGCCCCCAGATCGATCGCCTCCAGAAGGGCGAGGATCAGGTTCAACCGGCTGTGCGAGTTGAGCCGCATGTCGAAGATCTCGGGGCCGGACGTGCGAATCGCCACCGTGGCCAGCGTCAGGCCCCACCCGGGCGGGCGCGGCGCCGGGCGCTTGTACTCGGCGGTAATGACGATGGTGGGGACGCCCAGGGCGTTGCGCGGGTCCTGATTCACGCTGGCCTTCAGGCCCCGCGTCACCATCAGGCGCAGATGCGCCCCATCGCTCATGGCGTTGGTCTGGAGGGTGACGGCCAAGGCCTCCTCCAGCATGGCCCGGGTCAGGCCCGCCAGGCGCAGGCGCGCGGCGCCCGCCATCAGCCGGTCGAGGTGATCCTCCAGGAACAGCAGCCGGCCCTTGTGCAGGCGCAGGCCCTCCCAGACCCCGTCGCCCATGCCAAAGCCGGCGTCGAAGATCGACACTCGCGCGGCCTCGCGCGGAACCATCTCGCCGTTGACATAGACCTGGACCGACGCGTTGCGCGGGTCCTCCGCGAAATCCTGGCTTCCGGCCACGCCGCTCTCCCCGCTTGACACCGCGCCCCCGGGCCCCTCCCCTCCGCCCGGGCCGCGCTGAAGCGGCCGCCCAGGCATTTGCAGGTCGAGGATACAGAGCCCATGAGACGCGCCGCCATCGTGTCGCCCATTCGCACCCCCGTGGGCAAGTTCCTCGGCGCCCTGGCCAGCTTGCCGGCGGGGGAGCTGGGCGCGGTGATCCTCAAGGCCCTGGTGGCCCGCACCAAGATCGACCCCGAGCGGATCGACGACGTGATCTTCGCCCAGGGCTACGCCAGCGGCGAGGCGCCCTGCGTGGCGCGCTGGTCCGCCCTGGCGGCGGGCCTGCCGATCACCGTGCCGGGCTATCAGCTCGACCGCCGTTGCGGCAGCGGCCTGCAGGCGGTGGTCGACGCCGCCATGATGATCCAGACCGGGGCCGCGGACGTGGTCGTGGCCGGCGGCGTGGAGAGCATGAGCCAGGTCGAGTACTACACCACCGACATGCGCGGCGGGGCGCGCATGGGCTCGGTCACCCTGCACGACCGCCTGTTGCGCGGCCGGGTCATGTCCCAGCCGGTCGCCCGTTTCGGCGTCATCTCCGGCATGATCGAGACGGCCGAGAACCTCGCCCGCGACTACCAGATCTCGCGCGAGGACTGCGACGTCTATGCCGCCGCCAGCCACCAGAGGGCCCACGCCGCCTGGGAGGCGGGCAAGTTCGACGACGAGGTCGTGCCGGTGGAGATCGCCGCGAGGCGCGGCCCGGCCACCGTCTTTGCCCGGGACGAGGGCATCCGCGCCGACGCCACGCCCGAGAGTCTGGGCGCGCTCAAGCCGATCGAGGCGGGCGGGGTCGTCACCGCCGGCAACGCCAGCCAGCAGAACGACGCCGCCGCCGCCTGCCTGGTGGTGGCCGAGGACAAGCTGGCGGAGCTGGGCCTCGAACCCATGGGCTGGTTCGCCGGCTGGGCCGCCGCCGGGTGCGAGCCCTCGCGCATGGGCATCGGCCCCGTCCCGGCGGTGCAGCGCCTGTTCGCCCGCACGGGCCTCGACTGGGACGATATCGGCCTGGTGGAGCTGAACGAAGCCTTCGCGCCCCAGGTCCTGGCCGTGCTCAAGGGCTGGGGCTGGGACGACCGCGAGCGGCTCAACGTCAACGGCTCGGGCATCTCGCTCGGCCACCCCATCGGCGCCACCGGCGTGCGTATCCTGGCCAACCTCCTGCGCGAAATGAAGCGCCGCGACGTCCGCTATGGCCTCGAGACCATGTGCATCGGCGGCGGCCAGGGCATCGCCGCGGTGTTCGAGGGGGTGTGAGGGGGGCTTCCGGCCGTCCCGCGCTGAACCTCGGCCTCGCGGCCGACGCGCGTCACCCTCCCGCGTCGATCAGGGCCTCGACCTTGCGATAGAAGGCCTCGCGGGCGGCGGGCTCGGGCCCGGCGTCGGCGCGGGGCCAGTCGGCGTTGCTGGCGATCACCAGGCGGCGCTTGGGGTCGATGAAGATGCCCTGACCGAATATGCCCTCGGCGGCGAAGGACCCGTCGTCATAGGTCCACCACTGGAAGCCATAGCCCATACCCCGCTCGCCGATGTCTTCTTGTTTGCGCGTCGCCTGGGCGAACCAGTCGGGCGGCGTGATCTGGCGCCCGCCCGCGCGGCCGTTGGCGAGCACAAAGAGCCCGAAACGGGCGAAGTCGCGCGTCGAGGCCTGAAGGCAGCAGCCGGCGATCTCGCGACCCGTCTTGCTCAGCAGCCACGTGGCCTCGTCCGCCATGCCCGCGGGGCGCCAGATCCTCTCCTCCAGATATTGGCTGAGGCTCCGGTGCGTGGCCGAGGCGACCAGCACGCCGATCAGATTGGCCTCGCCTGTGCTGTAGTTCCAAACCGTCCCAGGAGGATGGGCGCGGGGCAGACGGCGCATATAGCTCACCGTGGCGTCCATTCCGGGATCGGGTCGAGCGTCGTTGAACCGCGACACGTCCGAGTGCGGGTCCTCGTAGTCCTCGTTCCAGCGCACGCCCGAACTCATCGTCAGGAGCTGGCGCACGGACACGTCGTCATAGGCGGAGCCGCGCAGGCCGGGGATATAGAGGCTGACCTTGTCGTCGAGGCTCTTGATGTACCCGTCCTGGATCGCCGCCCCGACCAGGGTCGAGGTGAAGGACTTGGCCACCGAAAAGCTGGTCCAGCGGCCTTCGGGGCCAAAACCCAGGCCATAGCGCTCGAAGCGGATCCTGCCATCCTGCACCACGATCA
>DAIDGR010000021.1 GCA_027452265.1 Caulobacteraceae bacterium | reverse complement strand
AGCCCGTTCAGACGTTCCGGGGATTTGGCCGGCTTGGCGCCGGGCGCCTTGGCCGGCGCGGGGGGCGGGACCGGGCCGCCGGGCGGGGCGGCCGGGGCGATGGCGGCGTCGCCTCCCAGAAGGGCGTTGAGGTCGAGGGTCGAACGCGGCTCGGTGCCGGGGCGGAAGGCCTCGCGGTTGGGGCCGACATAGGCGAAACGGGTGTTGGGTGGGGGGCGGAAGTCCAGGCGCGGTTCGCCCTTGAGCGCCTCCTGCATGAACTCGATGAAGATCGGCAGGGCCGCCACGGCCCCGGTCTCGCCCTTGCCCAGGCTGCGGTTGTCGTCGAACCCGACAAAGGTCGCCACCACGATCTGCGGCGAGAAGCCGACGAACCAGGCGCTGCGGAAATCGTTGGTGGTGCCGGTCTTGCCGCCGATGGGGCGTCCCAGGACCAGGGCGGCGGTGGCCGTGCCCCGCTGCACCACGCCTTCAAGCATGGTGTCGATCTGGTAGGCGGTGATCGGATCGATCAGTTGGGCGCCGTCCGACGCCATGTCCGGCCCGTCTCCGCCGGTGAAGTCCGCCGTGCAGCCGGGGCAGTCCCGCATATCGCTGCGATAGAGGATCTGGCCGTCCCGGTCCTCGACCTCGGTGATCAGGTGCGGGGTCACCTTGCGCCCGCCGTTGACGAAGGCGGAATAAGCTCCCGCCATCCGCAGCGGCGTCGTCTCGCCGGCGCCCAGCGACATGGCGAGGACCGGATCCATATGGTCGACCACGCCAAAGGCCTTGGCCGTCTGGACGATCCGCTTCATGCCCACCTGAAGGGCGATCCGCACGGTCATGGTGTTGAGCGACAGCTCCAGCCCGCGACGGAACACCAGGGGGCCGTAAAAGGTGTTGCGCTCGAAATTCTCGGGGGTCCAGGGCTTGCCGTCGGCGCCCGGCAGGGTGATCGGCGCGTCGGTGATGACGCTGGCCGGCGTGAACTGGCCGGTCTCCAGGGCCGTGGCGTAGACGAACGGTTTGAAGGATGATCCGGGCTGGCGATAGGCCTGGGTTGCGCGGTTGAACTTGGACAGCGAGAAGCTGTAGCCGCCCACCAGGGCCAGGACCCGACCGGAATAGGGCTCCATCGCCACCAGGGCGCCGTTGACCTGCGGCGTCTGCTTCAGGCGAAATCCCCCGGTGGTTGGGGCGACAAAGACCAGATCTCCCACGGCCAGGCCCTTGCCGGCCCGGGCCCAGGCCACGTCCTGAGGCAGGATCGCGCCGGTCTGGTTGGTGGCGGCCGTCTCCACCCGCACATCGCCGCCGCGCACCTGCGTGACCAGGGCCGCCGCCCAGTCGCGGCGCTCGGACGGCGGCGAGGCCGCCAGGGCCGCCTTCCGCCAGCCAGGCTGATTGGCCACATGCCCCCAGGCCCCGCGCCATCCGTGGCGCCGGTCATAGGCCTCAAGTCCGTCCATCAAGGCGATCCGCGCGGCGGTCTGCAGGCGCGGATCGAGCGTGGTGCGCATGTAGTAGCCGCCGTCGGTGAGATCGGCCCCCACGCCGCGAATGCCCAGGGCATCGCGCCGCGCTTCGTCGACGAAATAGTCCGCATCGCGATAGCGGGCCCGTTCTGGCGTCGCCTGAACGACGAGGTCCTCCTTCATCGCCGCCTGGGCCTCGGCCTCGGAGACCCAGCCCAGGTCCGCCATCTCCTGCAGGATGAAATTGCGCCGCCGGATCGCGGCCGCCTTCTGCTTGACCGGCTGGTAGTTGTCCGGCCCCTTGGGCAGGGCCGCCAGATAGGCGTCCTGGGCCAGGGTCAAGTCATTGATGGATTTGCCGAAATAATTATAGGCCGCGGCCCCGACGCCATAGGAGCGATAGCCGAGCCAGATCTCGTTGAGATACAGCTCCAGGATCTGCTTCTTGGTCAGGACCTGCTCCAGGCGCGTGGCCAGGAGGGCCTCCTTGAGCTTGCGTCCGATGGTCACCCGGTTGTTCAGAAGGACGTTCTTGGCCACCTGCTGGGTGATGGTCGAACCGCCCTCCGGCCGGCGGCCCTGAAGGATGTTGCCGATGTCCTTGATCAGGGCGCGTCCGGTGCCCGAGACGCTGACCCCGCCGTGCTCGAAGAAGGTGTGGTCCTCCGCCGCCAGGAACGCCTCAAGCAGGTGCGGCGGCATCTGGTCGTAGGGCACGAAGATGCGGCGGACCTTGGAATATTCGCCGATCAGGGTGCCGTCCCAGGCGAACACCCGCGTGGCCGTGGGCGGGTGGTAGTCGGCCAGCTCCGCGGCGCTCGGCATGCTCGCGAACAGCACGCCCGCATAAATCGCCGCGCAGAGCCCGGCGAGACCTGCGGCGGCGGCGAGGCCATATCCGGCCAGGACGAGTCGGCGCGGCAGGGTCTGCAAGAGTGGTTCGGGCCTCCGCCGGACGATCACGCCCGACCTTCCCTAGAACACGGCGCGCGGTCTCGAAACCGCAGAATGCGTTGAATCGGACCCGGCCTCCAGGGTCTTGCATGCGTCACGGCGCGGCGCGGCGGCCTGGCCTGACGCAGGGGCGAGCGCTCAGCGCGACGCCACCTCGGCCCGGGGCGCGAAATACTCGTCCACCGCGTCGCCCACCCGATCCATCATCGCCGCCCGCTCGTCCGGGTCGGTCAGACGCATCTCGTCGGCGGGATTGGTGATGAAGCCCATCTCCAGCAGCACGGCGGGAACGTCCGGAGCCAGGAGCACGAAATAGTTGGCGTCGCGCTGGCCGTGCGGCAGCAGGTCCACCGCGCCGGACAGGTGGTCGAGCAGCATGCCGGCGAACACGGCCGAACGGTTGCGGGTGTTGCGCTGGGTGAGATCAAGCAGGATCTGGCTCACCGTCGGCGCCGTCTTGAGGTCCGCCGCGCCGGCAAAGAGGTCCTGGCCGTGCATCACCTGATGCACCCGGCTCGTGCCCCGATCCGACAGAGTGTAGATGCTGGCGCCGTGCGGCGTGGGGTCGGCGCCGGCGGAATCGCTGTGCAGCGAGATGAACAGATCGGCCTTGGCGCGCCGGGCGATCTGCACGCGCTCCGCCAGCGGGATAAAGACGTCGGTGGAGCGGGTCAGCACGATCTTGTAACGGCCAGAGCGCTCCAGTCGCCGCTTGAGATCCAGGGCGGCGGCGAGATTGATGTCCTTTTCGTTGCGCAACAGGCTTTCGGCCCCGGTGTCATGGCCGCCATGGCCGGGATCGATGACGATCACGCGAGGTTTGCCGTAATAGATCGCCGGCTGGACCTGGGGCCGCATCGGCGTGGCCAGGCGCTCGACGTTCGACGCCTTTGAGAGGCCGACGGGGGGCGCGCCGGGCTTGAGAGCGGGGGGCTTGAGAGCGGGGGGCTGGGCGACGCCGCCCCTAAGCCCGGAGGTCGTCGCGACGGCGCCGGAATTGGCGGCGAGGGAGACGCCTGTCTGGACCGACGCGTCCGCTCCCCTCGCCCCGGCGGCGCCGGACCTCGCCAGGGCGGCGGCCAGTTGGGCGCGCTCATCGGCCGGACGGTCAAGATCAATCACATAGCGCCAAGCGGAAGCTTCACCCGAAGGGGGCAATAGAAACCGCCGCATGACCCCGACACCCGGCGCGACGCTGAGATCGACCAGGGCCCCGCCGGCCACGGCGCGAATGCGCCAGTGACTGACCAGTCCATGACCGGCGCCCTCCAGGACGCTTTCAGGCGCAGCGCCCGGCGCGGAGATGAACAGATGCCCGACCTGAGGGGTAATCACCGGGCGGCTGGCCGGCGGCGCGGCGAGATCGAGCACGACGCGCGTGCCAGTATCGTCGCCGCCAAGGCGAAGGCCGATGGGCATAAGGACCGCGCCGACCGGGGCCGACGTCTTGATCGGCGCGTGCACGGGTCGCTCAGAGGGCGTCGCCCGATAGGCCGCGACATCCCGGGCGATGGCGTCGAGCGGGTCGGCGGGGGCCGCGCGCGCGAGGCCGCCGAGCGCCGCCAGAACGGTCGCCCCAAGCCCGATGGCCATGATCGCACGCGCGCGCATGCCGGTTCCGCTGTCAGCCCGATCGCCGCGCCCCGTCCCATCGACAGGGCGTCACATCGCCCGCCATATGGCCGCCCGCCCGTAGCCAAAGGGTTAAGCGTCGGTGACCAGGCCGCCAAAACCGCGGGGAATGCGCCCGCGACGGCGGGCGGGGTCGGGCTCTGGGCTCTGGGGTCCGCGCTCTGGGGTCTGGGCTCTAGGGTCTGGGCTCTGGGGTTTGGGGTGTCAGATCCGGGGTCGGGGGACATGCGCCTTTTCTTCGCCACCGCTTTCGCTTAAGCGTGACTTACGTGTGGCGTCGCCCGCGCGGACGGCGTGCAAGGTCTTGCCCAAGGGCGACGGCCCCCTCGACGCGGTCGCCGCGACGTCCACGCCCTGTCCGCCACTCGCCCTCCCGCCTGTTCGGTGAGCGCGACCTTGAAGATTGAACCATGGGCTGCGCCGCCGCTTCGTCGCCGATACGCCGCTGCGTCGAGTTTCTCGACGTGCGCATCGACGACTCTCGCCGCGCGCGCGCCCTCAGTCGGCGCGAGGCTTTGACCGCGCGCCCCGGAGTCCTCATCCATGTCCAAGAAAATGCTGATCGACGCCGCCCACCCCGAGGAGACCCGGGTGGCGGTGCTGAACGGAAGCGAAATCGAGGAATTTGATTTCGAAAGCCTCGGGAAGAAGCAGCTCCGGGGCAATATCTATCTGGCCAAGGTCACGCGGGTCGAGCCCAGCCTGCAGGCCGCCTTCGTCGAATATGGCGGCAATCGCCACGGCTTCCTGGCCTTCAACGAAATCCATCCCGACTACTTCCAGATTCCGCACGCCGACCGTGAAGCGCTGATGCGCGAGGCCGAGGCGGACGATGACGAGGAAGACGAGCGTCCCCAGGCTGAGGGCGAGGACAGCGAGTCCCTCGGCGGAGACGACGAGGACGAGATCGACGAGGAGGTGGCGCGCCGTCGCCGCCGCCTGATGCGCCGCTACAAGATCCAGGAAGTGATCAAGCGTCGCCAGATCATGCTGATCCAGGTCGTCAAGGAGGAGCGCGGCAACAAGGGCGCGGCCCTGACCACCTATCTGTCCCTGGCCGGCCGCTACTGCGTCCTAATGCCCAATACCGACCGGGGCGGCGGCATCAGCCGCAAGATCACCACGGCCACCGACCGCAAGCGCCTGCGCACCGTGGTCGCGGATCTCGACGTGCCGCCCGGCATGGGCCTGATCGTGCGCACCGCCGGCGCCAAGCGCACCAAGGCCGAAATCAAGCGCGACTATGAGTATCTGTCGCGCCTATGGACGCAAATCCGCGACAAGACGCTTCATTCCATCGCCCCGGCCCTGATCTACGAGGAAGAGGACCTCGTCAAACGCTCGATCCGAGACCTGTTCGACAAGGACGTGGACGACCTGATTGTCGAGGGCGAGACGGGTTACCTCGAAGCGCGCGACTTCATGCGCATGCTGATGCCGTCCCAGGCGAAGAAAATTCAGCTCCATAGCGGTCCCGCGCCGGTGTTCGTGGCTCACGGGATCGAAGACAAGTTGGCCCAGATCTATTCGCCCACCGTGCCTCTGCGCTCGGGCGGCTATCTGGTGATCAACCAGACCGAGGCCCTGGTCGCGATCGACGTCAATTCGGGCCGCGCCACCCGCGAGCGTAACATCGAGGCGACCGCCCTCAAGACCAATCTCGAGGCTGCCGAGGAGGCCGCCCGCCAACTGCGTCTGCGCGACCTCGCGGGCCTTGTGATCATCGACTTCATCGACATGGATGAGGCGAAGAACAATCGCGCCGTGGAAAGGACCCTGAAGGATTGTCTCGCCAAGGACCGGGCGCGCATCCAGATGGGCAAGATCTCCAGCTTCGGTCTGATGGAGATCAGCCGTCAGCGCCGTCGCTCCGGCATCCTCGAAGGCACGACCCATATCTGCCCGCACTGCCAGGGTGTCGGCCGGGTGCGTTCGGTGGAATCGAGCGCGCTTTCCGCCCTGCGGGCCGTGGAGTTGGAGGCCGTGCGTGGCGGCGGCGAGGTGACCCTCAAGGCGCCCCAGGCCGTGGCCCTCTATCTTTTGAACCAGAAGCGCGAGGCCCTCTCGCACCTGTTCGAGACGCGCGGCGTCCACGTCAGCGTCATGGTCGAAGAAGGCCTGGGCGAAGCCGCCTATGAGATCGAGCGTCTCTCCAGCGAGCCGCGGGCGGTCACCGAGGCGCGGCGCGCCGCGGTCCGCCCGACGGTTGTCGAGGACGATTTCGACGTCGAGGACGAGATCGAGGACGACGAGGAGATCCTCGAGGACGAGGTCGTGTCGGACCTGGATGAGGCGGACGCCGATGAGGTGCGCGTCGCGC
The DNA here is from genome assembly GCA_027452265.1 of Caulobacteraceae bacterium. Classification (GTDB taxonomy): domain Bacteria; phylum Pseudomonadota; class Alphaproteobacteria; order Caulobacterales; family Caulobacteraceae; genus Acaudatibacter. The sequence continues at coordinate 32,867 of DAIDGR010000021.1, read as the reverse complement.
GTCCGGATCGCGGCCCTCGCGGCGAAGGCGACGGACGCCGGCGCGGACGGCGGCGGCGGCGCGGTCGGCGTGGCGAGGATGGCGAGAGCGGCGGTCGCGGTGAGATCGAGACCGCGTCGGAGGCCGGTCGCGAAAGCGGGCGGGATGGCGAGCGGGATGGCGCTGGGGACCTCGACGCGGACGGTGACGGAGGTTCACGTCGGCGGCGGCGCGGACGACGCGGCGGTCGGCGCTCCCGCGAGGAAACCGGCGCAGGCGGCGGCGATGTGTATGGCTGGTCCTGGCCGGCGCGGCTGAGCGGCGAAGACACCTACGAGTGGCGCGGGCCCTCGCGCCGGACCCTTGAGGCCTCAGAGGCGGCGGCTCAGGAGGCCACGACCGACGAGCCCCGGGCGGAACGTTCCGCCCAGGCCGCCGCCCAGGCCGCCGCCCAGTCGGCGCCGGTGATCGAGCCCCGGACAGAGGCGCAGCCCGCCAGCGTGAGCAGCGGACCTGACGAGGAGATCTGGGTGGAGCTTCCGGCCGAGCCGGAGCCGTCCGCGCGCAAGCCGCGTCGCCCGCGTCGGGGAGCCAAGGCGACCCAGGCGCCCGAGGCCGCGCCCGCCGAGATGGTCGTCGAGTCTCCCGCCCCCGTGATGGAGGCGGCGGCGACAGAGGCGACGGCAGTCGTGACGGAAGCTCCCCTGGAGACCCCGCCCGCGAAGCCGGCGTCCCGGTCCCGGCGGTCCGCGAAGACGGCGCCCGAACCCGAAGTCGAATCGACGGCCGCGCCCGCCCCGGTCCCGCCGCCGGCTCTCGCCCCGCCGCCCGCGCCCGACCCGGCGGAGATCTCCGCTCCGGCGGCGGCGCCGCGCCGTGGCTGGTGGCGTCGCTGACCCCGAGGCTTTAGAAGGAAGGCTGGGGCTCACTCCAGGGAGACACGCTGTCTTGCGCCATCCCGGCCTCTTCCGCGGCCTTCGCCACGGCCTCACCGCCCTGGCCGCGGCCGGGCTCGTGCTGAGCCCGGTGTCCGCCGCCCTGGCTCAGGACGACGACCAGATCTCGATCATCCGGGACACCGAGATCGAGCGGACCCTGCACGAGGAGATGGACCCGATTTTCGTCGCCGCCGGGCTCGATCCCAAGGCGGTGCGGATCAATCTCGTCTCCAGCCGTGAAGTGCAGGCCTTCGCCGCGGGCGGCCAGCAGATCTTCGTCTACAGCGGGCTGATCCTGCAGGCGACGACGCCCAATGAATTGATCGGCGTGCTGGCGCACGAAACCGGCCACATTGCCGGGGCGCACCTGGCCCGGGCCGGGGACATGGAGCATGCGGCCATTGGCACGATGCTGGTCTCGGTGGGCCTGGGCATCCTGACCGCCCTCGCCGGCGCCCCCAGCGCGGGCGCCAGCCTGATCTTCTCGTCGGGCTTTTTCGGCGAGCTCAATGCGCTCGGCTACTCACGGGAGCAGGAATCCCGCGCCGACCAGGCCGCCGCCACCTATCTGGAGCGGGCCGGGGTCTCCGGACGGGGCCTCGTCGCCTTCATGAACTACTTCCGCTACCAGGAGGTGTTCGACGACTCCAAAAAATATCCCTATTTCCGCAGCCACCCCCTGTCGGACGACCGCATCGAGGCCCTGGCCGTGCGGGTCAAGCAGCAGCCGCACTACGACCAGATCGACTCGCCCCACGCCATCGCGGCGTTCGAGGTCATGAAGGCCAAGCTGGAGGGCTTCATCGACGGCGCCGGCCAGGTCGCGGAGGACTATCCCGACAGCGATCAATCGTTCCCAGCGCGCTACGCCCGGGCCATCTCCCTCTATCGGCAGATCGAACCCGATGCGGCGCTCAAGGCGGTGGACGGGCTGCTGGCCGAGCAGCCGAACAACCCCTATCTGTGGGAGCTGGAAGGCCAGATCGACTTCGACTCCGGCCGCACCCGGGCTGCCGAGATCGCCCATGGGCGCTCGGTGGAGATCGACCCGGACGCGCCCTTGCTGCGCATCAACCACGCCCAGGCCCTGGTCGCCCTGGGCGACCCCGCCTCGCTCGACGCCGCCATTCTCGACCTTCGGCGCTCTCTGGCGGCGGAGCCGGATAGTCCGCTGGCCTGGCGCCTCCTCTCGGAGGCCTACGATGGTAAGAACGATCCGGGCATGGCGCGCCTGGCGGCCGCCGAGCAGAACTTCTATCTGGGCCAGCTGCTGGAGGCCCGGACCTTCGCCTTCAACGCCCGAAAACTTTTCGAAAAGGGGACGCCGCAGTGGCGCCGCGCGACCGACATCATCCTCGCCTCGAAGCCCACGCCCGAGCAGCTCAAGGCCCTCGGCGGCGGCTAGACCGCGTGGCGCCTGGACGAAACCGACCCGGCGCCGCCCTGTTCGGGGCGATCCTTTGCGGGGTAGCCCTGGCCGCCTGCCATGGCTCAACCCTGAGCGATGACGCCTTCGGTCAGCGCGTGCGGGCCTATCTCCTGGCCCATCCTGAGGTGCTCGCCGAGATGAGCCAGAAGCTTGAAGCCAAGGCGGCGGCGGACGACGCCGCGGCGATGCGAAAGGCCGAGGCGGCGCTCCCTGCCTTGCGGGCTTCCCTGGAGCATGATCCGGCTGACGCCGTGGCCAACCCCACCGGCTCGGTCACCGTGACCGAGTTTTACGACTATCGCTGTCCGCACTGCGAGAACGCCGCGCCGCAGGTGCTCGCCCTGATCCAGCAGGACCCCAAGGTGCGCGTTGTGTTCAAGGAGATGCCGATCTTCGGGCCCAGCTCTGAGCACGCGGCCCAGGACGCCCTGGCGGTCAAGGCCGCCGGAGGGGACTTCATCGGCCTGTATCGCGCCTATATGGCCGCGCGCCCCCTGACCGACGCGGAGATCGACCGCCTCGCCCTGGCCCACGGCGCCCACCCCTCCGACCTCGCGCCCAACGGCGTCTTCGCCAGGAAGGTCAAGGCCCAGCTGGCGCGCAACGCGGCGCTGTTCAACAAGCTCAATCTGAGTGGCACCCCGACCTTCGTGATCGGCGACGAGATCATTCCCGGCGAAGATATGGAGGCGGTCCGCACGGCGGTCGCCAAGGCGGAGGCGGCCCACGCCTGAGTGTGGCTCATCCCGCCGCGGCCGATACCGCCGCGCGCCAGTCGCGCGCCAGTTCGGACAGACTGAGATCGGTTCGCGCGAGAAACTCCAGGGCGAGGTCGCGCACGAGAGCCTTGTCCGCCGGAGCCTCGAGATAGGGAACCGGCGAGCGACCATCGATCCGCGCCAGCAGAAGGGCCGCGGTGAGCGGCGCCGTTCGGGTCAGCAAGGCCTCGCGCGGCTCCCAGGCGACGCCGGCTCCATAGGCGGCGGCGAACGCGTCAAACGCCTGGGCCATGGCCTCGCGCGCGCGACGGACCCAGACGGCCTTTAGAAGCAGGTGCGAGAGGCAAAAGGCGAGGTCGAAGGCCGGGTCGCCAAAGACCGCGGTCTCGGCGTCGAGAAACACCGGTCCTCCGGGGCCCTTCAGGATGTTCTTGGGGCTGATATCGCCGTGCACCAGGGCCTGGGCGCGGGTCTCCAGGTCGGCGGCCAGGGCGCCGAGGCGATCGGCGACGCGTGGATGGGCCTTGGCCGGGTAGAGGAAGAAGGGCTCAACCCGCAGGTCATGAAAATAAGAGCGGTCGCCAAAGCGCGCCGCCAGATCGGCCGAGCCGGCCGTGGCGGCGTGCAGGTGCGCCAGGGCCGTCCCGACGGCGGCGGCGAAGGCGAGGTCGACCCGTCCCGCCGCCAGCTCGCTCTTCCATAGCGGGTGGGTCGCAGGTTCGAGATAGGCCATGACAAACAGCCGTCCGCCCGGCGCGGCGAACAGGACCTCCGGGGCGAGACGGGGGTCCACGGCCCGGGCCGCCTCCAGCCAGGCGATTTCATTGGCCGCGCGGGCGCCGGCCGCAAACCAGGGCACGGCGACCCGCAGGCGTGGGATCGAACGCTTGACGGCGAATGCGCGCCCCTCGGGCGTCTCAAGACGGAAGATGTCCGACGAGACCCCGCCAGAGAGCGGCGTCAGCACAACGCCTTCGGCGTGCGGCAGAAAGCCGGCGGCGACCAGTTCGGCGAGGATCCCGCGCGCCTCGGGGCCGCGCCCATCAGGTCCAGAACGACCCGGGTTATCCAAGCCCTAGCCGCCCTCACCCACAACGACGACGCGGAAGGTTCCGGGCTTGGGCTGGGGGCGGCCGCCGGGCTTGGCGGGAGGCAGATAGTCGGCGGCGGGCAGATAGACCTTGCCGGTGCGCGGATCGAGAGCGCCGGTGCGGGCGCCCAGATGCGTGGCGATCGTCTCAACGATCTGGCCGCGCTGCGCGCCGGACGTGGCGATGGCGACCATGTCGCCGCTGAGCGCCGACGGCACATAGGCCAAGTGGCGGACGGGATCGAAGATCACCGCGTCGGGGAAGCCGCCCACCTTGTAGCTGCCGAGCGTCGCGCCGCTGGTCGCGTCGAGCACCACGGCCCGCCCGCTCCCGCAGGCGGAGATCACCAGCCCCTGGGCATAGGCCAGGCCCGTGGGGCCCCGGCAATCGCTCAGGGCCCAGGTCGCCTGCACGGCGCCGGTGGCCATATCGATGCGGGCCACCATGGCCTTTTCGGATTCATTCACAAAGACATGGCCGTGGCCGTCGACGTCGGCGAACTCCAGAGGCGTACCCAGCTGGATCTCCCGCACGCTCTGGTGGGTCTTGGGGTCGATGAGGTCCACGACTCCGGCGTCGCCGCACACGACCACCAGCAGCTGCGAGGCGGCGTCATAGACGGCCCCGTCCGTATCATCCGGCGTGGAGACGGTGGCCAGGAGGTGGCCGTCCTTGGCGTCGACGAACTTGACCGTGTGATCGCCGCTATCGGTCAGGGCGACCTCTGATGTCCCGGGAATCGCGATGGCCGCATGCAGACGCTTGCCGGCGGCGAAGGCGCCGTTCACCGCGCCGGTGTCGGCGTCGACGACCATCACCGTGTCGCCCCGGGTGATCAGGATGCGATGGCCGGAGGCGTCATAGGTGGCATAGTCCCACCCGCCGTTGCCCCCTGGAATCTGGGAGACCACCTTCATGGGCGCGGCCGCCGCACCAAAAGGCGTAAGCCCCACCAAGGCCGCCGCCAAGCTCGCCGCTCTCACGCCAAACCGCATCCGCATGTCTCCCTGTTCAGGCCCCGCATCGGCCCGATTTCGCCCGTTCGCCAAGGCCGTTCCCTCGCGCGGGCTCTAGGCTATCCTGGACGCACCACGCGGAAAAGGCGCGAAGGAGAGGATAAGGCATGTCAGATCGCATCCATGTGACGTTCGAGGATGGCGTCGCCGACGTCCGCCTTTCTCGCGCCGACAAGATGAACGCCCTGGATGAGGCCATGTTCGCGGCCCTGGTGGAGACCGGCGAGGGTCTGAAGGCGCGGAAGGGCCTGCGCGCGGTGGTGCTCTCGGGCGAGGGTCGCGCCTTCTGCGCGGGGCTCGATATGGGCAATTTTGGCCGCATGGCCTCGGGCGAGCGCAGGGGCTCGGGCGCATCGTCGCCCTCGACCGGCCCCGTCTCAGGCGGGTTGGGCGAGCGTACCCATGGCGAGGCCAATCACGCCCAGCACGCCGTCCTGGTCTGGCGCCAGATCCCCGTTCCCGTAATCGCCGCGGTGCACGGCGTCGCCTTTGGCGGCGGCTTTCAACTGATGCTGGGCGCCGACATGCGGTTCATCGCGCCGGACGCCCGTCTGGCCGTGCTGGAGATCAAATGGGGGCTCGTTCCGGACATGGCCGGGACCCGCCTGATGAAAGGCTTGGCGCGCGAGGACGTGATCAAGGAGTTGACCTTCTCCGGGCGCATTTTTTCCGGCCAGGAGGCCCTGGCGCTTGGCTTCGCCACCCGGGTCTGCGCCGATCCCCATGCCGAGGCCCTGGCCCTGGCGCACGAGATCGCCGGACGCAATCCCGACGCCATCCGCGCCGCCAAGCGCCTGCTCAACGCCGCCGGCGCCGATAGCGACGCCGAGGGGCTGATGCGCGAGTCGGTCGAACAGGGGGCCCTGATCGGGAGCCCCAATCAGGTGGAGGCCATACGCGCCAATCTGGAGCAGAGAGCCCCGGCCTTCATCGACTCCTAAACCCGCTCCCCCATTGCCGCCTGCGGCGCGACGGCTCGGAAAAAGAGGCGAAAGAGGATCATCGATGGTCGGCCCTGTGCATCCCGCCCGCAGAGGAAAGACGTCCAAACGTCTCTGTCTGGCGGCTCTGATCGGCCTCGTCGCGGCGCAACCGGCTTACGTCGGACCCGCCGCCCCTCCCCTGCCGATGAAGGCGATCACCGACGCCCCGTTCGGCGCCGTCACGCGCCGGTTTGATTATGCAAGCCTTGATCCCAAGAGGGGGCTCCTGTTCGTCGCCGATCTGGCCGGGAGCCGGGTGCGGGTGTTCGACGTTCGCCGTGGACGTCTGGTCAAGGCCATTGCCGGGGTCTGGTCCGTCCACGGCGTCCTGGCGGTTCCCGGCCTCGACAGGGTCTATGCCTCCGCGACCGGCCGCGACGAGGTGCAGGTCATTGACGAGGCGTCGTTGAGCGTCGTCGCCCGGACGCCGGCCGGACACTATCCGGATGGGATCGCCTGGGCGCCGAAGATCCGTAGGCTCTATGTCTCAGACGAGCATGGAGATGCCGTCACGGTGATCGACGCGGCGACGAACCGGCGGATCGACACGATCCGGCTCGGCGGCGAGGTCGGCAACACGCAGTACGACGAAGGCTCGGGTCTGATCTATTCAAACGAACAGACCCACAACGACCTAGTCGGGATCGACCCCGGTTCAGACAGAATTGTGTCTCGCGACCGCCTTCCTGGCTGCGAGGGCGCGCACGGACTTCTGATCGATGCCCCCCGGCGGCTGGCCCTGATCGCCTGCGAGGACAATGCGCGGCTGGTCGCCTTCTCCCTGGCGAGCCGACGCGAGATCAGCATCTCCTCCGTGGGCGAGGGCCCGGACGTCCTCGCCTATGACCCCGGCCTGCATCGGCTCTATGTCGCGTCCGAGAGCGGCGTCATCTCGGTGTTCCAGGTGGAGGCGCGCGGCGCGAGCCTGCTCGGCCAGGGATTTCTCGCGGACAACGCCCATGTGGTGGCGGTCGACCCCGCCAGCCACCGCATCTTTTTCCCGCTCCGAAAGGTCGGCGACCATGCGGCGCTCCGGATCATGAAGCCGGACTGACGCTGCGTCTGGGCGTCAGAGCGGGTCGATGGACGCGTCCGGCGTCAGTCGCGCGGAAGATAGATGGTGATGGTCGTCCCTTCGCCCACGGTCGAGGTCAGGGTCGCCTGGCCTCCGCTGCGGCGCGCGAAACCATAGACCGCGGCGAGGCCCAGACCCGTCCCCTTGCCGCCGGGCTTGGTGGTGAAGAAGGGCTCGAAGGCCCGTGCGGCCACCTCGGGAGGCATGCCGCATCCGGTGTCGGACACCTTGAGCAGGGTGTAGTGGCCGGGCTGCAGGGCGAGCCCCAAGGCCTCCTGGCCGAGCAAGGCGGCTCCGCCGACGGCAATCGTCAGGCGCCCGCCCCCGCTCATGGCGTCCCGGGCGTTGATCGACAGGTTGAGAAGGGCGTTCTCGACTTCGCTGCGATCGGCGCGAACCGGCCAGACTCCGTCCGCCGCCTGGATCTCCAGCTGGATGGTGGGGCCCAGGGTCTGGACCAGCGCCTCCCTCAGCCCCTGAGCCAGCTCGGCCAGATCGAGCCGCTCCGGATTGAGCGCCTCGCGGCGGGCGAAGGCCAGGAGACGCCGGGTCAGGCCAGCGGCGCGCTCGGCGAAATCGGCGGCCACGTCCAGATGGGCGACGACCGGCTGTGGCGTGTCGGCCGGCAGCCGCGAGCGCGCGAGGTCGAGCCCGCCGATGATGCCTCCCAGCAGGTTGTTGAAGTCATGCGCCAGACCGCCCGCAAGCCCGCCCAGAGCCTCCATCTTCTGCGCCTGCCGCAGCGCCTCTCGCGCGGCGTCGAGCTCAGCCGTGCGCTGGGCGACCTTTTGCTCCAGGGTGACGTTAAGCTCTCGCAGGGCCTCCTCGCTCTCGCGCAGGGCGCGCGAGGCGGCCAGAGCCTTGGCGTGTAAGGTGCGGTACGCCTCAACCCGAAGCGCCTGGTCGAGCGCCCCCTCGCGCGCCGCGTTCAGCAGCGCCGAGATCAGGCCGAAAATGACCATGAACACCGCGGGACTGAAGAGAAGGCTCGCGGTGAGCGGCGCGCGCAACCCCGGATCGGCGAGGATCAGAAGACCGGCAACAGCCGAAAGGCCCACTGTGGCGAGGGCCTGCCCCAGCCCAAAGGCCAGACCGATAAGGAACACGGCCGGCACGAAGGCGGCGTAGGGCGTCCGCTCAAGGCCAAGCGCCATGCCAAGCAGGGCGCTCAGACCCACAATCACCGGGATCAGACCGTAGCTCACCGTCCAGGGCGGAGGGCGACGGGCCAGGGCCGCAATCAGTCGAGCGGACCAGCGAATCTGGTCGTCTCCCGGCGGCTCCCGGTCGTCCTGGGCCTCAGCCCGGACTTGAACCCCATGCGACAGAGAAACCAACTGGCCTTCCCAAGAGCGCACCCGATAAAGACATGATCTTAATGGCCCGAACGTCGCGACGAGAGCCCCTACACCGCGACTATTTGACGCGTGCGTCAGCGATCGAATGAGACGGGGCGATCAGCCTCCGGGCATAGTGCTCGCGCACCAGGGAAAAGGCGGCGCCATTGCGGTCGCGGAGCACCGCCTCGATCCGTATCGCCTCGCCGCCTTCGGGCCCGACCTCGCCGCCATGCGAAACGGATGCGACCGACAACGTCTCGCGGCGATAACCCATGGGCCGCACCACCAGGCCAAAGGGCGTGTCGCTCGTCTCCAGCGCGCGGTTCATGGCGGGCGTCAGACGCGCGGGAAGGTACCAGTTGTCGGCCACCGACAGCACATGGTCGCCACAGACCAGCTTGACCCGACGATAGGCGATCCTCTCGCCGGGGGCCGCGCCAAGGAGATGACGGACGACGGCGTCGGCGGGTCGGTCGACCGGGTCGCGCAGGGCCCGCACCACGGCGGGCGTCGCCAGGTGGTCGCGGGCGCACCAGGACTGCAGGGTCAGGGTGGCGCTGGCGCCTGAAAGCAGGTCGCGCCGCAACGCGCGTTCGGCGGTGGGGGCCGCCAGGGCCGCGCCAACCATCAGAGCCCAGACAGGACCACTCAGGCGCCCGGCGACGCTCCAGGACTTGCCAGGCGGGGGTTTGCGGCGTGAACTGGCCGACTTCGCGACCACCCATGGGAGGAGACCTGTCATGAGCCCATCATCCTATGTCGGGTCGCGGCGCGTCCACGATGCGGACTCCCATTTGATGGAGATGGGCGACTGCCTCGATCCCTATTTCACCGCGCCTCTGCTGAAGCGGTTCCACGACCTGCCCATCTACAGACACAAGATCGGCGACGGCGCCTGGCAACGCAAGGCGCGGGCCCAGCAGGGCGATGCGGCCTTCCGCGCCGGGGCGGCCGAGGACATCCTGTTGCGCAAGAACTATGAAGCGCTCGGCGCCTTTCTGAAGGCCGATCGCCCCCAGGCGCTCGATCTCCTGGGTTTCGCCAGCCAGCTCGTCTTCACCACCTTCTGCCTGGGAAATTTCGGCCTCGACGAGAGCGGCGATTTCGAGCTCGCCTACGCCGCCGCCTCGGCGCAAAACCGCATGATGACCGACTTCTGCAAGGTCGATCGGCGCCTGCTGGCCACGGCCTATGTGCCTCTGGTGGATTTCGAGCGCGCCGCCGCCACGGCCCGGGAGGCCCTCGCCCTGGGCGCCAAGGCGCTGCTTATCCCCTCGCGCTGCCCGCCAGGACACTCACCCAGCCATGTGGCGCTCGATCCGGTCTGGGCCCAGGCCCAGGAGGCCGGCGTGCCGATCCTCTTCCACGTGGGCGGCGAGGAGAAGCTGGGCGCCGACTATTTCGAGAACGGCGCCCCGCGCGTGAAGGACTTCCACGGCGGCGAGGAAAACTTCACCTCGGTCAGCTTCATGGCGATTCCGCACTCGGTCATGCTCTCGCTCTCCGCGATGATCCTGGATGGCGTGCTGGATCGTTTTCCGCGCCTGAAGTTCGGGGCGATCGAGCTGGGGGCGTCCTGGGCCCCGGGCTGGATGCGGTTCATGGATTCGGCCCATGCCGCGTTTTTCAAGAACGAAGAGCGGCTGCACCGCCTGTCGGCCAAGCCCAGCGACATCGTCCGCCGCCAGGTCCGCATCACGCCCTACCCGCACGAGGATGTGGCCTGGATCATCCGCGAGGCCGGGGCGGAGGTGCCGCTGTTCTCCTCCGACTTTCCTCATGTCGAAGGCGGCCGCAATCCGCTGAAGCGCTTCGACGCCGCGCTCGAGGGCGTCGCCCCCGCCGCCCGGGCCGGCTTCTACAGCGAGAACTTCATCGATCTCATGGGCGAGGGCCTGGCGCCAGAGCTGCGCCGCCCCGCAAGCCTCGCGGCCTGAACGTTTCCTGTCGCGCGGGACCTATCGGGCAGGACCTGTCGCTTAGCCCCTATTCCGCCGCCATGGCCGGGCGGTCGGTCCGACGCCCGCGCACCAGACGTCCCGGCAGGACGCCGGTGGCCTCACCGTGCTCGAAGGTGACCTGGCCCGAAACGATCGTGGCGCGATAGCCCTTGGCCCGTTGCACCATGCGGCGACCCTGGGCCGGCAGATCGAAGACCATTTCCGGCGCGAGGATCGACAGGGCGTCATAGTCGATCAGGTTGAGGTCAGCCTTGAGGCCAGGGGCCAGAATGCCGCGATCCTTGAACCCATAGAGCCGCGCGGTGTCGCGCGTCTGCATGGAGACCACCTTCTCCAGCGGCAGGGTCGGGCCCCGTTGGCGGTCACGCGTCCAGTAGCTCAGCATGTAGGTCGGGAAGCTGGCGTCGCAGATGACCCCGCAATGGGCTCCGCCGTCCGAGAGGCTCAGGACGGTGGCCTCGTCTCCCATCATCTCCAGGATGTGGTCGAAATTGAACTTCGCGTAGTTGAGCAGGGGCAGGTAGATGTAGCCGCGCCCGTCCTTCTCCATCAGCATGTCATAGACGATCGCGTCCGGCGCGCGGCCGCTGCGCCGCGCCTGCGCCGCCACACTGGCCTCGGCGGGCGGTTCGTAGTCGAGGACCCCGTCCGGCTGCTCGAGCCGGAACATGCGATCATAGCCGCTCATCAGGATCATCCCGATGCCCGGCATGGGCGGCGGCGATTCCGACAGGATGGCGGCGCGCACGGTCGGGTCCTTCAGGCGCGCCAGGCGCTCGGCGAAGGGAAGCTCGGCGATGGCCATATAGCTGGGCCGGGTCATGAAGGGGTGCACCGTGCTCTGCCATCCCAGGACCAGGCCCGTGGGACGACAGGCGATCTGGGCGGTGATCGCGGCGCCTTGGGCCCGGGCCTCGCGCGTCAGGCGCAGCATGTCGCGCCAGTTGTCCTGCGCCGTGGGATCCGGCAGGGGCGATTGCAGCAGGGCATAGGTCACCGGCCGGCCAGTGCGCAGGGCCAGCGCCTTCATCCAGGCGAACTCGTCCAGCGCCGGGGTGAGGTCCGAAGCCATTTCGAAGACGCCGTGGCCCGCCTCGGCCATCGCCTCGCCGATGCCCAGAAGCTCGTCCGCCCCCGCGAAGGTGCCGGGCACAGGCTCGCCGTCCTTGGCCCGGTGAAGCTGCGTGCGCGAGGTTGAAAATCCCACGGCGCCGGCGTCCAGGGCCTCGCGCACGATCCTCGCCATGGCGGCGATGTCCTCGGCGTTGGCGACCTCGTTGCGGGCGCCGCGCTCGCCCATGACATAGGCGCGGATCGAGCCGTGCGGCGCCTGGGCCGCCACGTCCAGGACGCGCGGCATGCGGTCGAGAACGTCGAGATATTCCGGAAAGCTCTCCCAGCCCCAGCGAATGCCCTCGGCCAGGGCGGAGCCGGGAATGTCCTCGACCCCCTCCATGAGGCCGATCAGCCAGTCGCGCCGGTCGGGCCTGGCGGGCGCGAAGCCGACCCCGCAATTGCCCATGACCGCCGTGGTCACCCCGTGCCAGCAGGAGGGGGAGAGCATCGGATCCCAGGTCACCTGGCCGTCATAGTGGGTGTGGATGTCGACCCAGCCGGGCGTGACAATATGACCGGAGGCGTCGATCTCGCGCCGGCCGGCGCCCTCGACCTTGCCCACCTCGACGATACGCTCGCCGGCGATGGCGATATCCGCCTGGCGGGCCGGGGCGCCGGTTCCGTCCACCACCTGACCGCCGCGAATGACGAGATCATGCATCAGAGCGCTCTCCCTGTGCCTTTTGACCGACGCGAGCGCTCGCCGTGGGCGGCGTTCGCGCCTGGACTGGCCTTGATATTCTCGCGAGTGCACGCCGGGTTGACGGGCGCGTCAAGCGTCACGTGAGGTCAAGACACGCGGTTTTCTTCCTCGCCGTCCTGCTTTAGCGAGGGCTGATGAGCGATCCGGCGCAACAGATCATCGCCCGTGGACCCCGGGCCGAGGCCGAGGCGGCGGCTGCGGATCTGGAGCGAGACCCGATCCTGGAGAGCCTGACCTTCTCGATCATCGAGGAGGACGAGGCCAGGGCGGTCTGGCGGATCGACGCCTTCCCCACCACGCGTGAGGAAACCGACGCGCTGACCGCCTTTCTGGCGACACGGCCGTCCCTGGCGGTGACGGTTGAGCGGCTGGCGGACGCCGACTGGCTGGCCCTGGCCCTGTCCGGCCTGCCGCCGGTGCGCGCCGGGCGGTTCTTCGTCTTCGGCGCGCATGATCGCGGCCGCGCCCCGCGCCAGACGATCAATCTGCGCATCGAGGCCGGCGCGGCCTTCGGGACGGGGCACCATGGCACCACGGTGGGCTGCCTCCTGGCCCTCGACCGCCTGCTCAAGGCCCGGCGGTTCCGCAATGTGCTGGATGTGGGGACGGGCACCGGGGTCCTCGCCCTCGCCGCCGCACGGACGGGCGCCCATCGCACCGTGGGTACGGACATCGATGCGATCTCGGTGCGCATCGCCCGCGAGAACGCCAAGATCAACCGCGTGCGCCGCCCCGCCTGCGCCTTTGTCCGCGCCGATGGCCTCAGCGCGCGGGTGGTGCGCGATACCGGCCCCTATGACCTCGTTCTGGCGAACATCCTCGCCGCGCCCCTGGTGCGCCTTGCCCCGGACATCCGCAGCGCGACCCGGCCGGGCGGTGCGGTGGTGCTCTCGGGCCTCCTGCGCGGCCAGGCCCGCCGGGTCCTCGCCGCCTATCGCGCCCAAGGCTTCGCCCTGACCCGCCGCCTCCATCGCGACGCCTGGGCGACGCTGACGCTGCGGCGGAGGGGGTGAGCGCCAAGGGACAAAGGCCCCTTTTGGGTCTCGGCGGCCGTCGCAGCCGCGCGGACTTCAGTACACCCGATGAGCGATCTGGCCTCTGCCCCCTTCCCCTCCGGCTGGACAGGCGGCCGACCGATTTGCCCCCCGCTTGAGGCCTGCGGGTCCCAGGCGTAATCAGACGCCATGCGCCAGACCTTCGACGACACCGTGGAGCGCGACTTCGGGCCGCGCCATACCCCGCTCATCCGCCAGGCCATGGCCGCCCAGGGGCTGGACGGCTTCATCGTTCCGCACGAGGACGAGCATCAGAACGAGTATCTGCCCGAGGCCAATGACCGCCTCGCCTGGGCCACCGGGTTTTCCGGCTCGGCCGGGGCGGCGGTGATCCTGCGGGACGAGGCGGCGGTGTTCGTCGACGGGCGCTACGCGATTCAAGTGCGCGACCAGGTGGATCCGAAGGTGTTCGAGATCCGCGATCTCGTGGAGGGTGGGCCGGCGGCCTATCTGCGGGAAAAGGCCCGGCCGGGCTGGACCATCGGCTTCGATCCGCGCCTGCACAGCCCCGACGCCCTGGCGCGGCTTGGCGAGGCCGTGCGCGGCGCCGGCGCGGTCCTTGCGCCGGTGAAGATCAATCCCCTCGACCTGGCCTGGGGCGCGCGGCGTCCGGCCCAGCCTCAGGCCGCGGTGGTGGCCCATCCTCTGGACTATGCGGGCGAAGAGTCCGCCTCCAAGCGCGCGCGCCTCGGGCGCGACCTGGCCGCCGCCGGCGCGGAGGCCGCGGTCATCACCGCGCCGGCCTCGATCGCCTGGCTGTTCAATATCCGCGGCGGCGATGTGCGCCGCACCCCCCTGCCCCTGGGCCAGTCGATCCTGCGCGCCGACGGGACCGCAACCCTGTTCCTCGATCCGGCCAAGGTCAGCCCCGACCTGCCCGCCTGGCTTGGCAATGAGGTGGCCCTGGCGACGCCCGATGACCTGCCCGCGGCTCTGAGCGCTCTGAGCGGGGTCAAGGTGCTGGCCGACCCGTCTCTGACGTCGGCCTGGTATTTCGACGCCCTGGAGGCGGCCGGCGCGCGCGTGGTGCGCGGCATGGACCCGGCGACCCTGCCCCGGGCCTGTAAGAACGCCGTGGAGATCGCCGGATCGCAGCGGGCCCATGCGCGCGATGGCGCAGCCCTCACCCGGTTCCTGCACTGGCTGGCCACCGAGGGCCAGATCAATCCGCCGGACGAGTTGGAGGCGGTTACCCGGCTGGAAGCGTTCCGCGAGGCCACGGGCGCGCTGAAGGATCTCAGCTTCGACACCATCGCCGGGGCCATGGGCAATGGCGCCATCTGTCACTACCGCCCCACCCGGCGGCTGAACCGGCGCGCGGAGCCCGGCTCCCTGCTGCTGGTGGACTCGGGCGGTCAGTACCTGGATGGCACCACGGACGTGACCCGCACCGTGGCCATTGGCGAGCCGAGCCGCGAGATGTGCGAGCGCTTTACCCTGGTGCTCAAGGGCCATCTGGCCCTGGCGTCCGTGCGCTTCCCCGCCGGAACCACCGGCTCGGCCCTCGACGTCCTGGCGCGCCTACCCCTGTGGTCGGCCGGTCTCGACTATGACCACGGCACCGGCCACGGCGTCGGCTCCTATCTGGGCGTGCACGAGGGCCCGCATCGGATCGCCAAGATCCCCAACCTGATCCCGCTCCAGCCGGGCATGATCGTCTCCAATGAGCCGGGCTTCTACAAGGCGGGCGAATACGGCATCCGGATCGAGAACCTGCAGTTCGTCACCGAGGCGCGCGAGGTCCCCGGCGGCGAGCGGCCGATGATGGGCTTTGAGGCCCTGACCCTGGCGCCGATCGATCGCCGCCTGATCGTGGCTGACATGCTGACCCCGTCCGAGCGGGCCCAGCTCGACGCCTATCATGCGCGGGTCCTGGCCGTGGTCGGACCCCAGCTTGAGCCCGAGGTTCACGCCTGGCTTGAAGGCGCCTGCGCCCCTATCGCCTGAGCCGCCTATCGCCTGAGCCCGCCTCGCCAATACCCCTTTGCAGGGTCGGTGATCGGGTCCAAACTCGCCCTCGCGAGAGGGACGTTTGACCGTGGAGGCCTCCATGTCGAAATTCTCGCCCGCGCCGTTGCTGGCGGCCTTATGGCTGATGGCCGGGCCGGCAGGCGCCGCTGCGCCCGGCGTCGATGGCGGAACGGGCTCGCCACCGGCCTATCGCACCGTGTTCACCGACGGCAATTTCGAGGTCCGGGACTATCCCGCCCGGCGTCTGGCCGAGTTTTCGGTGGTGGGCGATCAGGCCATCGCCGCCTATCAGGGCTTCCGGGTCTTCGCCGATCCTCTGTTCAAAGGTCAGGCCTCGGACGAGCGCGCCACCCTGGCCAGCCCAGTGGAGGAGGCTCCCGCCCCGTCGGAGCAGTTTAGTCACTATTCCCTCTTCAATGTGGAGAGCGCGCGGGTGTGGACGGTGAGCTTTGACCCGCCCCCCGGCTGGGCCCCGGGAGACCTGGGCTATCGCAACGCGCCCGACGTGCGCTGGCGCGAGGCGCCGGCCGAGCGCATGGCCGTGCTGAGATATGACGGGCGCGGCGGGGTGTGGGACCCGGGACTGGGCTGGCGTGACGCGGCGAAGCAGCTACTCATCGAGGTGGCGCGTCATCACCTCAAACCCGCCGGCCAGATCCGGCTGGCCCAGTACAACAGCCCCCTGACCCCCCAGGTCTTCCGGCATTACGCGGTCATGGTCCCCGTGAAGGACTGAGCCCGCCGGCGCCTCAGCTCCGCGCCCGCTCCAGCCACTGCGCCTCGGTGATCACCTCGATTCCCAGTTCGGCGGCCTGTTTGAGCTTGGAGCCGGCGCCCGGCCCGGCGACCACCAGGTCCGTCTTGCGCGACACCGAGCCGGCGACCTTGGCGCCCAGGGCTTCAGCCTGAGCCTTGGCCTCGTCGCGGGTCATGGCCTCCAGGGCCCCGGTGAAGACCACGGTTTTGCCGCTGAGCGCGCTATCGCCCCGGGGCGGCGCCACGGGGAGGATCATCAACTCCGCCTCCAGATCGGCGATCAGGCGCAGATTGTGCGGTTCGCGGAAATAGGCGCCGGCCGCTTGGATCACCGCATCACCGATCTGATCGAAGGCGTCGAGCTCGGCGATGGCCTCGGCGTCGCCCGCCGCCACCTTGTCCATGGCCGTGCGGAAGGCCGCCGCCTCGCCATAGCCGCGGGCGAGGATCAGGGCCGTGCTCTCGCCCACATGGCGTATGCCCAGGGCGAAGATGAAGCGATCGAGCGGGACGGCGCGCCGCGCCTCGATGGCGGCCACAAGATTGGCGACAGAGGTCTCGCCATAGCCGTCGCGCTGGCGCAGGGCGTCAAGCGCGTCGGTGTCGCGGGCAAGGCGGAAGATGTCCGCTGGCCCACGGATCAGGCCCTCGTCGAAAAACGCGCGGAGCTGCTTCTCGCCCAATCCCTCGATGTCGAAGGCCCGGCGGGAGACGAAGTGGCGCAGGTGCTCGACCCGCTGAAAGGGGCAGGCAAATTCGCCGGTGCAACGGCGCACGATGGTTTCGGCGCCCGAGGCCGTCGTCTCGCGCATGAGCGGGGTCTTGAGGTCGCACGGGCAGGTCTGCGGAAAGACAAAGGGCGCCGCGCCCGGGGGCCGGGCCGCCTCGACCACCTCGACCACCTGGGGAATCACATCGCCGGCGCGCTGCAGGACGACCGTGTCGCCGACGCGAATGTCCTTGCGCGCGATCTCGTCGGCATTGTGCAGGGTCGCCCGCTCGACCACCACGCCGCCGACCGTCACCGGCCTCAGACAGGCCACGGGCGTCACGGCGCCCGTCCGTCCGACCTGCAGCTCGATGGCCTCCAGAACGGTGCGGGCCCGCTCGGCGGGAAACTTGCGCGCGATGGCCCAGCGCGGCGACCGCGAGACAAAGCCGAGGCGCTGCTGCCAGTCGAGACGATCGACCTTGTAGACAACGCCGTCGATGTCGAACGGCAGGAACGGCCTCTGCGCCTCCAGCGCGGCATAGGCCGCCAGAAGGCCGGCCGCCCCCTCCACCCGCCGCGCCTGGGGCGTCACCGGCAGGCCCCATTGGCGATAGCGGTCCAGCGCCTCGGTCTGGCTGGTCGCGAAGGGGGCGCTGAGCTCGCCCCAGGCATAGGCGAAGAAGCGTAAAGGTCGGGCGGCGGTGATCGCCGGATCGATCTGCCGCAGAGAGCCGGAGGCGGCGTTGCGTGGATTGGCGTAGGTCTTCTGGCCGGCGGCCTCGGCGGCGGCGTTGAGGGCGGCGAACTCGGCGTGGCCAAGATAGACCTCGCCCCGGATCTCGATCAGCTCGGGCCAGCCGCCGCCGGACAGGCGATGGGGGATCTCCTCAAGCGTCATCAGATTGGCGGTCACGTCCTCGCCCACCCGGCCGTCTCCGCGGGTGGCGCCGCGCACCAGCACCCCATCGCGATAGAGCAGGGACGCGGAGAGCCCGTCGATCTTCGGCTCGGCCGTATAGGCGACCACCTCTTCGCCCAGGCGCAGAAAGCGACGGATCCGGGCGTCGAATTCGGCCGCCTCCTCGTCGCTGAAGGCGTTGTCGAGGGACAACATCGGCGTCCCGTGGGTCACCGGGGCAAAGGCCTCGGCGCGGCGGGCGCCGACCTTGCGCGAGGGCGAGTCCTCGCCGATGAGGTGGGGAAAGCGGGCCTCGATATCAGCGTGGCGACGTTTGGCCGCGTCGTACTCCCCGTCCGAGACCTCCGGCGCCTCGTCCTGAAAATAGAGCTGGTCCCAACGGGCGAGACGCGCCGCGAGGGCGGCCAGCTCCTCACGGGCCTCGGCTTCGCTCAGGGCTGCGACCGGGATCGGCTCAGGCATGCATCAAGGCCCGCGCGGCGGCGCGCGCCGCTTCGGTGATGTTCGCGCCGGAGAGCATGCGTGCGATTTCCTCCTCGCGGGCGTCGGCGGTCAGGGGTTCGACCGCGGTGGTCGCCCTGTCACTGTCCTCGTCCCCACCCCGGCGGACCCGCCAGTGGGCCTCGGCCCGGGCGGCGATCTGAGGGCTGTGGGTGACGACCAGCACCTGCCCGGCGCGCGCCAGACGCTGAAGGCGAAGGCCCACCGCGTCGGCCACGGCGCCGCCCACGCCCTGGTCCACCTCGTCGAAGATCATCAGGGGTTGGGCGCCGGCGCCGCGCGCCGCCAGACGCACCTTGAGCGCCAGGGCGAGGCGCGCCAGCTCGCCGCCCGAGGCGATGGCGCCCAGGGCGCCGAACGGGGCCCCCGGCACGGTGGCGATCTGGAACTCCACGCGATCAAGGCCGGAGGGGCCGCCCCGCTCTGGGTCGAGCGCCTCCACGGCGACGCGAAAACGGGCCTTGTCCAGCTTCAGAGGCGCGAGCTCCTCCTCGATCTCGGCGGCGAACGCCGCAGCGGCGGCGTGGCGAGCCTTCGACAAGGCCTGGGCGGCGCCGAGCCAGTCCTCCCGCGCGGCCTCCGCGCGCCGCCGATCTTCGCGCGCCTGGTCGCCCACATCGGCAAGCGACAGACGCTGACCCGCCAGTTCCGCCCGCACCCGGGCGAGGTCATCGACCTCCACATTCAGTCGCCGCGCCGCCGCGCGAAGGGCAAAGAGGCGGCTTTCCGCCCGGTCCAGGGCGTCCGGCTCGAAGTCCAGGGATCGGGCCGTCGCGTCGATCTTCGCCTCGGCCTCGGCCACTTCCGCCAGGGCCCGGTCCAGGGCCTGGCGGGCGGCGACGCAGTGGCGCGGTCCATCGTCTTCGCTCCCGGCGCCGGCGGCGGCGAGGCGTTGCTCGACCCGCTCCAGAGCGCGGAAGGCCTGTCCCAGGCGTCCCGTAAGACGGTCGGAGTCCAGATGCTCGCGGGCGCTGGAAATGTCGGCCAGGGCCTTCTCCGCGGCGCCCATCAGGGAGCGGATGTCGGCCAGGCGCGCCGCCTCGCCCTCCACCGGAGCCAGCCGGTCCAGTTCCGCCAGGGTCTCATCGAGCGCCTGCGCCCGATCCTGCGCCTCCCGGACTGCCGCCTCCGACGCCTCGGCCACGCCCATCGCCTCACGCCACACGCTCCAGGCCCTGGCGCAGGCCTGGGCCAGGCCGCCGCAGCCGCCCGCACGGTCGAGCAGGGCCAGATGGGTGCGCGAATCGAGCAGGCCGACGGTCTCGTGCTGGCCATGCACCTCCACCAGATGCGTCCCTAGTTCGCGCAGCAGGGCCACTCCGACCGGTTCATCATTGACGAAGGCGCGGGAGCGGCCGTCAGCGCCGACCACCCGGCGCAGCGTGATCTCCTCGCCCGGGGTCGCCGGCACGCCCTTGGCCTCCAGCACGCCCCAGACGGGCGACTCGCGATCCGGCGCAAAGATCGCGGTGGCTGAGGCCTGGGCCGCGCCAGGCCGCACCAGCCCCGCCTCGCTCCGCGCGCCGATCGCCAGGCCCAGAGCATCGAGCAGGATGGATTTGCCGGCGCCCGTCTCGCCCGTGAGCGCGGTCAATCCCGGCCCTGGACTGAGGTGCAGGGCCTCGATCAGGACAACGTCGCGAATGGCGAGGCCCAGGAGCATGGGCTCACAATGGCAAAGACTTGGGGGCCCTCAAAGGCCCAGTATGCCGTGCAGGAAGTCGCGCTTCTTCGGCTTGGCCTTGGTCGGCTTGGCGACGGGCGCCGGCATGGCCGCCGCCGGCTGCGTTCCCTCGCTCGAAGCCAACTCCTCGACCGGCGGCGGGGCGATATCCGCGCTTACCTGGCGCTTGGTGAAGGGGAGCCTGGGCAGGGTGGTCGTGCCCGGCGTCAGGGACGGCCGCATCCCCCGCGAGGTCATCAGCATGTAGGCCTGCTTGTACCAGTAAGAGCCGGGATAGTTGTAACCGAGCACCGAGGCATTGCGCCGGGCGTCGTCCAGAAGGCCCAGGGTCAGATCCGCCTCCACCAGGCGATAGAGCGCCTCGGGGGCATGGGTGGTGGTCTGGTACTTGTCGATCACCGTCTGGAAACGGCCAAGCGCGGCGATGGCGTCGTTGTTGCGCAGATAGTAGCGCCCGATGGTCATTTCCTTGCCCGCGAGCTGGTCCTCGACCATGTCGAGCTTGAGCCGCGCATCCTCGGAATAGGCGCTTTGCGGGTAGAGCCTCAGGACGTCGCGCAGGGCCACCTCGGCCTGCAGGGCGCTGGCCTGGTCGCGGTTCACATCGACGATCTGTTCGAAATAACAGACGGCGCGCAGATAGAAGGCGTAGGGCGTCGCCGCATTGCCCGGATAGAGGGCGATGAACTGGTTCGCGTCGTTGATCGCCTCGGGATAGTTGTCCATCTCATAATCGGCATAGGCCGTCATGAGCATCGACCGCCGGGCCCACTCCGAATAGGGGTGCTGACGCTCCACCTCGTGGAAATAGTTTATGGCGTCCTTCCACTGGCGCATGTCGAGATTGTGCGCGCCGGTGGAGTAGAGCAGCTCGACCGGACGTTCCTGAAAGGCGACCGTCGGCGACTTCTTCTTGAACAGGGAACACCCGCCCAGGGCCAGGAGGCTGGCGAGACCCAGCGCCACGGGGAGCGACGACGCCAAACGCGAAAGACGGGTGGTGGGGCGCAAACTCAACATTTCCCTTCGAAGTCCGCCGTCATCCCGCCCGGACGATCCAGGCTCTACACCAGCCCGCCCGGCTCGCCAATCGGCCTCAAGCCCGCCTTTTTGATGACCGCTCACCCCGCTCGCGGCGCGGGTCCGTCGCGCCGCCGCCAGGCCGTGGGATCGGCCAGCAGAGCCCGCGCCAGGGCGTTGTTCAGGGCATGACCGCTATATCGGCCTTCATAGCGTCCCAGGATCGGCGCGCCGAGCAGGGCCAGGTCGCCAATCGCGTCGATCATCTTGTGCCGCACGAAGTCGTCCGGCCGGATGAGGGCGTTTGGGTTCATCACCCGATCGCCATCGACCACGATGGTGTTGTCGAGGTCTCCCCCGCGGGCCAGCCCCATTTTTCGCAGCATCTCCACCTCGTGCAGAAACCCAAAGGTGCGGGCCGCGGCCAGCTCGGCGCGGAAGCTTTCTTCGGTGACCACGACGTCCAGGCTCTGACGGCCGATGGCGGCGCTGGGGAAGGCGATCTCGAAGGCGACCTCGAAACGGTCCGCCGGCAGGAGCGCGGCGCGCTTGTCCCCCTCCTCCACCGATACCGGCTTGAGGACCTCGATCACCTGGCGCCGGGCGGATTGCGCGGCGCGACCCGCGGCATCCAGGGCGTCGACGAAGGCGGCGCAGGATCCGTCCATGATCGGCGTCTCGGGCCCATCGATGCGCACCACCGCATTGTCCACGCCAAGGCTCGCGAGGCTGGCCAGGAGATGCTCGACGGTGGAGACCGTGGCCCCGGCGGGATTGCCGATCACCGTGCCAAGACGGGTTTCGCACACCGCCTCAACCCGCGCCGGGACCTCGCCCATCTCCGCCGGCAGATCGGTGCGGACAAAACAGATCCCGGCATCGACCGGAGCGGGCTCGACCCGGACATGGGCCCGGACGCCGGTATGCACGCCGACCCCGGAAAATGCCGCCGGCGCGGCAAGGGTATTCTGACAGGCGACAGTCACGGACGCGCCATCCTTGCGACCTCACCCGACGCCATTTGCCGGGCGTCGCAAGACCTATCTGTCCCGGAGGTCCGTGGCCAGGGTCCGCGCCGCCTCAGAGCCTGAGGCGGCGGAGCGGCCCGTTCAGTTCGCCAGGCGACGCAGGAAGGAGGGAATCTCCAGCTCCGAATATTGCGGATCTTCCTGCTCCTCGATGGCCTCGGCCACCTGGGCGCTGCCGGAGGGGCGGGCCGGAGTGGGGCGCGCGGCGGCGGCCCGGGGGCGTCCGCCGAACATGCTGAGGAATCCACCCTTGGACTTGCGATCCTCGGCATGCGGGTTGGCGGCGAACAGCGGCGCTTCGTCCTCGATCGTCGGCGGAGCGAGGGGCGCGGAGGCCTCCACCGCCTCGGCGGCCTCGAACAGCAGACCGGTCTGCGGCGCGTCAGCTCCCGGGGCCGCGACGCTGGCGGCCACGGCCACCGGCATGGCTGGCTGAGCCGGCGCCGGCGTGATCAGCTCCAGCGGCGCTTCGTCCTCAAGGGTCGGCGGGGCGGGCGGCGCGGGCGGGCTCGCCTCGGCCCGGACATCGGTGCGACGGCTTTGCTCGTAGGTCTCGATGGCGGCAATGGACGCGCCGTCCATGCCGGTGGCCACCACAGACACGCGCACCAAGCCCTCCAGGGCCGGGTCGAAGGCCGCGCCGAAGATGATGTTGGCTTCGGAGTCCACCTGGCTGGAGATGGCGTTGGCCGCCTCGTCGACCTCCAGAAGGGTCATGTCGAGACCGCCAGTGATGTTGACCAGCACGGCCTTGGCGCCCTTGAGCGTGACCTCGTCCAGCAGGGGGTTCTGGATGGCGTTCTCGGCCGCCATCAGGGCGCGGCCCTCGCCGGCCGCCTCGCCCGTCCCCATCATCGCCTTGCCCATCTCGGTCATCACCGTACGCACGTCGGCGAAGTCGAGATTGATCAGGCCCGGCAGGACCATCAGGTCGGTGATTGAACGCACGCCCGAATGCAGCACCTGGTCGGCCATGGCGAAGGCCTCGGTAAAGGTGGTGCGCTCATTGGCGACACGGAACAGGTTCTGGTTGGGAATGACGATCAGGGTGTCGACATAGCGCTGCAGCTCGGAGATGCCAGCATCGGCGAGGCGCATACGGTGGCGCCCCTCGAAATGGAATGGCTTGGTCACGACGCCGACGGTGAGGATGCCCCGCTCACGCGCGCACTTGGCGATGATCGGCCCCGCGCCGGTGCCGGTGCCGCCCCCCATGCCGGCGGTGATGAACACCATGTGCGCGCCGTCGAGGTGTTCTCCGATCTCGATCGCCGACTCCTCGGCGGCCGACATGCCCACCTCAGGGTGCGCGCCCGCGCCCAGGCCCTGGGTGACATTGGCTCCGAGCTGGATGCGCTTGTCCGTCTTGGAGAAGGCGAGCTGCTGCGCATCGGTATTGGCGACCACGAACTCCACGCCCTGGAGGCCGGACTCGATCATGTTGTTGACGGCGTTTCCGCCGGCGCCGCCGACGCCGAACACCACAATGCGCGGCTTGAGTTCCTTGGTGGCGGGCGCGAATGGCTTGAACGACATGGTTCTTTCGTGACCTCCGCGGGCTCGAAATGCTGCGCGCGATCGCTTCGCCGGTTGAGCCCCGAACCGCCTTGATCCGGCGATAGGAGACCGAAGACGCTTAATCGACCGTTAACCGCATAAAGCGAGTCGCACGGCCGTCGAGTGTGAGCTCAACCGCGAACCGTCGAAAATTCAACGACTCAGCCCGAAATCCCGGAATTGAGGCGAGACACGGAAATTCCGTCGCGGGTTAAAGATTTTCGCGCAGCCAGGCGGCAGCCCGGGCCATCAATCCCGCATTGGGGTCGGCGGCCACCCCAGAGCGGGCCTCCACGAGCTTGCGCGGATAGGCCTCGCGCGGACCAAAGGCGGCGCGTTGCAGGACACCCGCCGCGGCGCAGAAGGCGGGTCCCGCCGCGTTGTCGGCGAGGCGCGGCAGACGGCGGGGGCGACCAAGCCTTGCGGGACGATCAAACACCCGCACGGCGACTTCGCGCACACCGGCCAGTTGGCTCGCCCCCCCCACGAGGACGAGGCCCGCGCCCGGATCCACCAGGGTCCCGGCCGCGCGCAGACGGTCGCGCAGCAATTCCAGGGTCTCCTCCACACGCGGCGCGATGATGCCCTTGAGCAGGGAACGGGGCGCGGTCACTGGCCCGGCTCCCGGGTCATCGCCCCGGGGCGGCGCCTCGATCATCTCGCGATCCTCGTTGGCCGAGGCGATGGCCGAGCCGTAATAGGTCTTGATCCGTTCGGCCCCGGTGATCGAGGTCGAAAGGCCCCGGGCCACATCCTGGGTGACATGGGCGCCGCCCACCGGAATGCTGTCCACATGGACGAGGGCCCCGCCGGAAAACACCGACACCGAGGTCGAGCCTCCGCCCATGTCGACGCAGATCGCCCCCAGTTCGATCTCGTCCTCCTCCAGAGCCGCAAGGGCCGAGACATAGGGCGAGGCGACGACGCCTTCGAACTGCAGGTGCGAGCGCTCCACACAGTGGGCCAGGGTCTCGCATACCCCTTCGTTCATCGACACCACCAGCAGGTCGAGGCCCAGGGTGCGGGCCGACATGCCGGTCGGATCCTGCACGTGGCGCGCGCCGTCGAGCGTCCAGGCCACCGGGCGCAGATGGATCGGCTGGCGCCGCGCCAGGCGCAGGCTCTGCAGGGCCTGGGCGACCGCCCTCGCCTGATCCGCCTCGCTGACCGCCCGTCCTCCCAGGGGAATCCGGGCCGTGGCCCGGTGGCTGGCGATCTGGCCAAGCGAGGTGGAGACGATCACGCCGGAGACATCGATACCGGCATTGGCCTCGGCCCGCTCCACCGCCTGGCCGATGGCCTGGGCGGCCTCGTCCATGTCGACGATGCTTCCGCCGCGCACGCCGCGCGACTGCACATAGCCGACCCCCGCCGTCGTCAGGGTCCGGTCGGCGCGCCGCACGCCGTCGGCGCGCATGATGAAACAGGCGACCTTGCTGGCGCCCAGGTCCACAGCCGCCACCACCGAGGATCGCCCGAGCGGCATCTTCAGCCCCTCTCGTCCCTCGCGCCGCCTTGACTGTCCCGTCGTCGCTCGCCGGTCCATCTCAATCTGCACCATACTCAAGCGCCCCCCTTGGCCTTGCTGGTGGCGGTCGGCGCCGCCGCGCGCGGTCTCACCAGAATCATGTCCGGGTCCCGAAGGTCGATGCGCGCCAGACCCAGGCTCAGCACGCCGCTGTGCGCATCCAGCGCCGTCAAACGGTCCATCGCATGGCCCTCGTCGTCCGCCGGAAGCAGCACCTGCGTCCCGTCCTTCAGGTCGAGGGTCCAGCGCCGATCATCGACCCGCACCGCCGCGGCCAGGCGCGAGGCCAGGGCCGGCCTCTGGGCCAGCTCGCCCAGCAGGACCGGAGCGGCGCTGTTGGCGTCCTCGCCAACGATCAGGGGCAGCGCGCCGAACTGGGTTGGATCGACCTGCGGCACGGGCGCTCCGTTGGCGGCGACCACGACCTCGCGCCCGGCATGCTGCCAGACGGCCATCAGCGGACGCTGCGCCACCTGGATCTCCAGGGTGTCGGGGGCGAGGCGGACGACGCGCGCATGGGCGACCCAGCCGACGCCCTCGACCCGGGCCCGGACAGCGGCCAGATCGATCTGTGACAGGGGCGCGCCCGGACTCACGCCCGAGGCGGCGCGGATCTCGGCTTCGGCGGCGGGCGTCGCCCCGACGAGCCGAATATGGGCCACGCGCCAGCCCAGGTCCGGCAGGCGCCCTTGCAGCAGGGGGCCCACTTCGCCCACGGCCGCGGCGAGGGTCTTGCCGGCCTGCTGACCCGCGGCGAGGGCCAGTCCGCCGCGCCCTCCGGTCGCCAGACCCGCGACCGCCACGAGGCTCGCGGCGAGCAGGGCCAGGGTCGCCGCGGCCCGGGTCGAGACGCGCAGGCCGCTGAGCGCCTGAAGCTTGGTCGGCGGGGGCGCAGCACGGCGCCCGCGCGGCGCGGCGCGGGAGCCCGCCCGTCCCGCCTCAAGCGCCGCCGTGGACATTCGCCGCCTCCGCGATCCAGAGCACCAGCCGATCAAAATCCATGCCCAGATGCGCCGCCTGCTCGGGCGCGAGCGAAGTCGGCGTCATGCCAGGCTGCGTGTTCACCTCCAGAAGGACCAGAAGGTCCTTAACGGGATCATAACGAAGGTCGCTTCGCGTCAGACCTTCGCATCCGAGGGCCTGGTGGGCCTTGAGCGCCTGGTCCCGGGCGCGCGCGGCGACAGCCTCCGGGATGCGCGCTGGCAGAATATGCACCGACCCGCCGTCGCTATACTTGGCGTCATAGTCGTAAAAGCCGGTCCGGGACTCGATCTCGGTCACCGCCAGGGCCTTGTCCCCGAGGACGGCCACAGCCAGCTCCAGCCCCGCCACGTAGGGCTCGACCAGGACCTCCTCGCCGAACGCCCAGCCGGGCGCCAGAAGCTCCTGCGGCGGGGCGTTGGCCCCCTCGAACACGCGGAAGACGCCCACGGAAGATCCTTCCGCGTTCGGCTTGATCACATAGGGTGGCGCCATGACATGGGCCCGTCCGGCTTCGAACCGGTTGAACAGCCCGCCCCCGGGGACGCTGACCCCGGCGGCGGCCATCACCGCCTTGGCGCGGGTCTTGTCCATGGCGAGCGCCGAGGCGAGCACGCCGGAATGGGTGTAGCGAAGACCCAGGGTCTCCAGCACGCCCTGCACGCATCCATCCTCGCCCCAGCGGCCATGCAGAATGTTGAAGCAGAGATCCGGCTGGAGCGCCGACAGGACCTGAGCCAAGTCCCGGCCGGCGTCGATGCGCGTCACCTTGGCCCCCAGCCGCTCCAGGGCGCTCGCGCAGGCCTCACCCGAACTCAGGCTGACGTCGCGCTCGGCCGACAGACCGCCCATCAGGACTGCGATGTGACGGCCTTCGAGCCCCGACGCCAAATCCTTCCCCCTTACGGAGAGGCTCCTCGCGGAGCGCATTGAATCTTGGCGATTCTCAACTGAATCGGGGGCGGCTGTTAAGAAAAAAGGCGCGGCGCCCGCCAGGTTTTGTTGGAGAGGCCATATCAGGGTCGGCCGAGGCGGCGGATCTCCCACTCCAGCGTGACGCCCAGCTTGGCGGCGACATCGGCCCGGATCGCCTCGCCCAGGCCTTCAAGGTCGGCGGCGCTGGCCGCCCCGCCATTGATCAGGAAGTTGGCGTGCAGGGGCGAAACCTGGGCCCCGCCCCAGATCCGGCCGCGCCAGCCCGCTTGGTCGACGCAGCGCCAAGCCGAGCCGCCAGGGGGGTTCTTGAAGGTCGAACCGCCGGTCTTTTCGCGGATGGGCTGGGTGGTCTCGCGACGGCGGGTAATGGCCTCGATCTGCTCCAGAGCCATCTCCGGGGGCGTGGGCTGGCCCTGAAACACCGCCCCCGTCCAGATCAGTCCAGGCGGAAGGCGGGCGTGGCGATAGGAGAAGTCGAGATCGGCTGGCGTAAAGACCTGGCGTGCGCCGGTGCGATCCACGCCCCAGGCCACCGAAAGAACCCTGGAGGTTTCGCCGTCATAGCAGCCGGCGTTCATCACCAGGGCCCCGCCGACCGTGCCGGGGATGCCGGCGAAGAATTCCAGCCCCCCGATCCCCGCCTTGGCCGACGCCCGGGCGAGCTGAGCGTCCAGCGCCGCGGCGCCGGCGATCACCTGACCCGCGGCGGGCTCCGCGGCGATCTCGCCAAAGCCGCGTCCGGCGAGGCGCACGGTGACGCCCTCGATCCCGCCGTCGCGGACGATGACATTGGACGCCGCGCCCAGAATGGTCACGGGAACCTCGGCCGGCAAGGCGCGCAGGAAATCGGCCAGGTCGTCCTCGTCCCGGGGCAGGAACAACACCTCGGCCGGGCCGCCCACGCGGAACCAGGTGAAATCCCGCAGGGGCGCATCGAATTCCAGCCGCCCCCGGACGGGCGGCAGGGCCTCCCGCCAGGTCCCAGGCAGGGTCACGGCGCGGCCCGGCGTTCGGGGGCCGGCGCGGCGCCCGCATCGGACGGCGGCGTCGTCAGGACGCGGGACAGGGCCTCAGGCAGGGCGTGAGCCCAGGCGGTAATATCCCCGGCGCCCAGGAAGATGATCATGTCGCCCTCCTTGGCGTGCGCGGCCATAAGGTCGGTCAGGGCCTCGGGTCCGGCTAGGGCGTAGGCCTCGCGATGTCCGTGGCGGATGAGACCGGCCACCAGGGCGTCCCGGTCGACGCCTTCGATGGGCGCCTCGCCGGCGGCGTAGACATCGGCCACCCAGACCGCGTCGGCATCGTTGAAGGCGCGGCAGAAGTCGGGGAAGAGATCCCTCAGACGGGTATAGCGATGCGGCTGGACGACGGCGAGGATCCGCCCCGTCGTCATGCGCCGCGCCGCCGCCAGGACGCTGGCGATCTCCACCGGGTGGTGGCCATAATCGTCGATCACCCGCACCCCGCGCACGACTCCGGTGGTGGTGAAGCGGCGGCGAACCCCGCCAAATTCGGCGAGCCCTTTCTGGATCGCCTCGAAGGGCGCGCCCAGCTCCCGGGCTACGGCGATGGCGGCGAGGGCATTGAGGACATTGTGCTGGCCGGCCATGGGCACACTGACCTCGCCCAGGACCTGCGTCTCGCCCTCCGCGTCCTTGGCCACCACCTCGAAGCGGGCGCCTTCGGGGCCCATGGAGATCGCCTGGGCCCGCAGGGAGGCCTGGGGATTGACCCCATAGGTGATCAGACGCCGGTTCTCGATCTCGGCCGCCAGCTCCTGCACCACGGGGTGATCGGCGCAGAGAACGGCGAAGCCGTAGAACGGAATGCTGACCACGAAGTCGCGGAAGGCGCGTTTCAAATTCTCGAAATCGCCGTGATGGTCGAGATGCTCAGGGTCGATATTGGTGACCACGGCGACCGTCGCCTTGAGCCGCAGAAAGGTCCCGTCGCTCTCGTCCGCCTCGACCACCGTCCAGTCGCCGCCCCCGACCTTGGCGTTGGCGCCGTAGGCGTTGATCACCCCCCCATTGACCACGGTGGGGTCGAGCCCGGCGGCGTCGAGCACCGCGGCGACCATGGAGGTGGTGGTGGTTTTGCCGTGGGTCCCGGCGACGGCCACCGAATAGCCCATGCGCATGAGTTCGCCCAGCATCTCGGCCCGGCGCACCAGGGGGATGCGCGCGGCCCGCGCGGCCAGGATCTCGGGATTGTCCGGCTTGATGGCGCTGGAATAGACGACCGCCGAGGCGCCGCTGACATGGGCGCCCAGATGGCCGATGGCGATATCGGCCCCCAGCGTGCGCAAGCGCTCGGTATTGGCGCTCTCGCGGGCGTCCGAGCCCTGCACCGGGTAGCCCTGACGCAGCAGGATCTCGGCGATGCCGCTCATGCCGATGCCGCCAATCCCGACGAAATGGATCGGACCGAGTTCGAGGGGCATGGGCCGGATGTTCATGGGGCGCGGAACCTACTCCGCTTCGCGCCAGACGCCAGAGGCTTGTGCGCGTTCGGGTCCCCGTCCGCAAAGCGGTCCGGGTGGCGGTCCACCGCCAGGGCGGAGGCCAGGCGCGGCGCCATCAGGCCGCGGGGTGGGTCTCGTGCCCCAGATTGGGCCAGAGGAAGTTGGTGTGGGTGATCGAGACGCTGAATTCCAGGGCGGCGACCTGGTGCCACCATCCGATCGGGATGAACAGGGCGTCACCCGGCTCCAGGACGAACTGATGGAACCGCACCCGCTTGAGCCGCTCATACCGGGACAGGTCGAGGCCAGGGTCGGTGACGTCCAGCACCTCGCTGAACACGTGCACGTCATTGTACAGATCAGGGGTCGCCGTGGGCGGGGCCATGACCACCTTCTTGCGCCCGATCACCTGCAGCAGAAGATTGTTGGTCAGGTCGTGGTGCAGCGGCGTGAAGGTCCCGCCCGGACCGATCCAGATCATGGCCCCATCCCCCGGCCGGGCCTGATCGAGATAGGCGCTGAGAACCCGCATGTCCTGCGCCAGAGGGGCCAGGGCTTCCTGATTGGCGGCCGAGTTGTAGGCGGTCAGATAGAGATCATTCCCGCCCCCCGACGCGCTCACCTGGTCGACGAAGGCGTCGAAGGCCATGTCAACGCGATGGGCCTCCTTGCGCCGCTCGAAGTTCGCGTCGGCGCCGCGGCCGGCCTGCACCTGCACGGCTTGCGCGCCGATGCGCGCCTTCAGCCCCTCCGGCGACCAGCGCTTGAGGGCCGGCCAGCCGGCGAGGGCGCCGCCCAGAATGACCGGACGGTTCAGGGCGTAATGATGGTCCAGAAACGCCTGGCCGGTCAGGCCCTCGACGCGAAACAGGCCCGAGGCCTCGCCGGACAACTGGCGCTGTCGCTCAAGGGTTTCCAGAACCCAGGCGAATTTGCGTTCCGCGAAACTCAGGCCAGAGGGGCGCGCGGAGGGCTCAGGCGCCGCCGCCGGGCGGGGCGGATCCCGCGGAATTCCGTCGCCCTGGACAAGGTCTTCGCGCGCGAAGGGCGCGGCCCGCAGCTTCGCCTGATGGTCGGCGACCGGGCAGACGCCGTCCGGATCGAGGCCGCGATAATAGAGCTTCTGCCACTTGTCCGAAGGGTTGGCCGGCGGGTCCGCCTTCATGCGCGCCTGGAAGGCGTCGCGGGACCGGCTCCAGGCCTCGAACCTGGCCCTCAGCGCCGGGTCCTCGTCGATTGGGGCATAGCGCGGGGCCACCTGTTCCAGCGTCTCGCGCGGCAAGGGGAAGATATGGGCGAACGGCTCGTCGCGCTCGAACCGGACCGGGTGGCCCGGACGGGTCAGCCTCCAGTTCATCGTGAAGCTATAGGGTGACCAATCCGTCTCGATGATCCCCGACAGGGGCGCGGCGCCGTCCTTGATCGCATTGGGCGGACCTCCGACCCACAGATTCCAGCCGGGCGGCGTGCGCAACAACCCTTCCACATGAAAGGTGATGGTTCCCAATCCGAACAGGGCCACCGCCGATCGCGCCGGGTCGGCGCCAGGATCAAGACGCACCTCAACGTCCTCAGGCGCCGGGCCGCCGGTCCAAATCGCTTCGAAGCCGAACGGGTTGAGGATCTCCCATCCGTGGGCATTGGCGATCGATAGCGGCAGGCAGCGATAAGCGAAGGACTCGGGACTCTGATCCATCCAGTCCCGCCGGGACGAAGCGGGCCGGATCGCCGGGCGCCAGCCAGGATAGACGAAACAGGTGAGCTCCATTGCCAAGACTTCTCCGGGCGGCGGCGCGCGTGCGCGACAATAATTTACGCGATATATTATATCATACTTGCAATATGATATATGATAGAAAATTATTATTCGTCATAATTATGTGAAATTATAGTTGGTCTATGCCAGCCAAGGGGTTTTTCGAGATAAGTATGAGTCCCTTTGCGTCTTTGGTTCCAATACGAACCATGAGACATCCATCGAAGTCAGAATTCGACTCATATGAAAATGGCGTGAATTTGTCGTCGTCTTCTTCATAAAGCTTGACAGATATCTTTTGGCGCCGAGAACCTTAGGTTGACGGCCATCAGGGGCCTGCTTGCAGCGCCCTGGCGCGTTCGAAGGCAAACCAAGTCAAATCGGCGGCGACGCTGTTCGCCGGCCGTAGGGGAGGCACAGGCGAAATGGCGAAGAACAAAGCGTCGCGGCGGATCCTTACAGTCATGACCCTCGTCTCGATGGGCATGTACCTGGCCGATTGCACGACCACGTCGACGCCGACGCCCACACCAACGCCGACGCCGACCCCGACCCCAACGCCAACTCCGACACCCACGCCAACACCGACGCCGACGCCGACGCCGCTTACGATCAGCATCACCGGATCGCCGGACGCGGGTACGGTAGGGACGAACGTGCCGACGACGGCGGCTCAGGGCTACGAGCAAGCCACGACGAGCGGGCCGAATTTCAGCAGCGGCCCCGCCCAGGGGACGGTCTTCGCCCTGACCCAGTCCACGCTGGCCCTGTCGCAGTCGGGGTCGACCCAGAACGTCACGGCGGACACCACGACGGACAATGCGGGCGCCACGATCACCGACGTCAATTCGACCACCAAACAGGTCGAAGTGAAGATTCCTGGCCTTTCGATCGATGCGACCTTCACCTTTTCGCAGGGCGGCGGCTCCGCCAGCGTGGGCAGCAACTCGACCCTGAATTTCCAGACGGTGAAGAGCGCCAACCTCACCTACACGGAATTCGGAACCTGGGACGTCGCCAACAGCACGACGCAGAACAGCACCAGCATCAGCTATTTCATCTTCGGATATCAGACGCCGCCCACGTCCATGCCCACCTCCGGGTCCGCCACCTATAGCGGCACGGGGACGGCGGAGGGCTCCGTCGGCATCAACGGCACGACCAATTCGGGCAAGGTGGTTGGAGACGTGTCGATCACCGCCAACTTCGGGACCGGAACCGTCAGCGGGACTCTGTCCAACATGATGCTGACGCCGTCGGGCGGTGGAACGGCCGTGCCCTGGGACACGGTCAGCCTGTCGGGGACCATCGCCGGGGCGTCGATCACGGGGACGACCGCGGTCTCTTCCTCGCCGGGCAACGCATACGCCCTGTCGACCGGCGCGACGGGCACGCTTCGCGGCAACTTCTATGGCCCGACAGCCAACGAGATCGGCGCCATCTGGACGCTGAAGGACCCCAACGGCTCCGCCGCGCTCGGCTCGCTGGGCGTGGCCATGGCGCCCTCGGACCGGCGGCTGAAGCGGGACGTGCGCGAGGAGGGACGTCTCGACAACGGGCTGGCCCTCTATTCCTACGCCTATCTGGGCGACGAACGTCGCTTCCTTGGGGTCATGGCCCAGGATGTGGCGGCCGATCCGGACCTCGCC
>DAIDGR010000020.1 GCA_027452265.1 Caulobacteraceae bacterium | reverse complement strand
TGCCCAAGCACCTGGACGAGAAGGTGGCCATGCTCCACCTGGACAAGCTGGGCGCCAAGCTGACCAAGCTCGCCCCGGACCAGGCCGCCTATATCGGCGTCCCGGAGACAGGCCCGTTCAAGCCGGACCATTATCGGTACTGATCGCCGGCCCGCGATTGCCCCACGGCGCGTCGCGGTTCAGGAAGGGGCGATGATCCTCATCCTGTCGAGCTTTGTGGCCGCAAGCCCGGTGGGCGGCGGGGCCCAGCTCAAGGCCCTCGCGGCCTTGGAGACCGAGGTCGTCCTCGTCCCGACGACTCTGTTCGGCCGGCATCCGGGGCTGGGCCCGCCGGGCGGCGCGGCCGTGGCGCCGGAGGTGTTCGCCGGCGTGCTGGACGGCGTCGCCGCCACCGGCGTCCTGGATCGTCTCACCGCGCTGATCACGGGATATTTCGCGTCCGCCGCGCAGATCGAGCCGGTCGCGGGCCTTATCGACGAGGTGCGGAGGCGCTCGTCTGAGTGCCTTGTGGTGGTCGATCCGATCATGGGCGATACGGGCAAGGGGCTCTATGTCGGCGCCGAAGTGGCGCGCGCACAGGCCGATCTCCTGACGCCGCGCGCCGACCTGCTCGCCCCCAATGCCTGGGAGCTGCAACGCCTGACCGGCTGTGTCATTTCCGACCCCGCGTCCGCCCGCGCCGCCGCCCACGAGGCGGGCCGGGCCGTGCTCGTCTCCTCGGTGCCGGCCGGGCGCGAGATCGGCGTGCTGTGGAGCGATGGCGAGGAGGCCTGGCTCGCCCGTCACGCCCGGGTCGAGAGGCCGGTCCACGGCGCGGGCGATCTGCTCACCGCCCTTTTCACCGCCGCCCTGGCCGAGGGCGCCAGCGGCCCCGACGCGCTGGAGACAGCGGTCAGCGATGTGGCCGCCTTCGTCCTGGGCGAGGCCCCCGCCGTGACTCTGGAGGCTCTGTGAGCGAATCTGTTCCCCCCATCTCCGGTCTCTGCCCCCCGCGCTTTTCCGCCGTGCGCGCCCGGTTCGAGGCCCATCTGGCGCAGGGGCTTGAGATCGGCGCCCGCTTCTCCTTGTGCGTGGACGGCGAGCTGGTGGTCGACCTGATGGGCGGGTACGCCGACCGCGCCCTGACCCGGCCGTTCGGCCCCGACACCCTGACGCCGGTCTTCTCCACCACCAAGGCGATCGCCAATCTGATGCTCGCCCGCCTCGTCGGTCAGGGGCGCATCGCCTATGACACGCCGATCATCGAGGTCTGGCCGGAGTTTGGAGCCGAGGGCAAGGACCGGCTGACCCTGGGCCAGATGCTTTCGCACCAGGGAGGGCTTTGCGGCCTTTCCGAGCCCATGATCCCGGCGGACTGGCTGGACTGGGACGGGATCTGCGCCAGGCTGGCGGCCATGGCCCCGCTCTGGCCGCCCGGGACGGCGAGCGGCTACCACCCCGTGACCATCGGCTATCTGGCCGGCGAGGTGTTCCGCCGGGTGGACGGCCGCACCCTCGGGACGGCCCTGCGCGAGGACGTGGCCGGTCCCCTGGGTCTCGACCTCTGGATCGGCTTGCCGGACAGTGAGCATGGCCGCTGCGCCGAGGTCCGCCGCCCCCCGGCCATGCCCGATCTGGGCGAGATGACCCTGCCCCGGCGCCTGGCCTTCTTCACGCCTTGGGCGAGCCCGGGCGGGGTCAGTCCCGCCGACTACCGCCGCTTCGAGATCCCCTCGGCCAACGGCCATGCGACCGCCGAGGCGCTGGCGCGACTGATGAGCCTTCTGGCCTGTGACGGCGTCATCGATGGCGTGCGGGCTCTTGCGCCGGGTATGGCGGCGGAGGCGGCGCGCGTCCGCATCTTTGGCCCCGATCTCGTCCTGCCCTACACCATGAGCTGGGGCGCGGGCTTTATCCGCAATGAGGGCCTGTGGCTCTATGGTCCAGGACGCGAGACCTTCGGCCATTCGGGCTGGGGCGGGAGCTGCGCCTTCGCCGATCCCGAGCGCGGGATCTCAGGCGCCTATGTGATGAACCGCCAATCCGCCGAGCTAATCGCCGACGCCCGGGCGCGGGCGCTGATCGAGGCGGCGTATGAGGCGCTCAACCAGGAGGGCTGAACCCGATGAGGGGCATGGGGCTTGCGGCGTTCGCCTTGGGGCTGGCCTGTTGCGCGAGTGCGGCGGCGAAGGGGCCGGGGGCGGTGGCGGTGGCGGCGGGGGTCGCCGCCGACGTGCACGAGATCCGCGACCTGCGCGCGGCCAGCAATCAGGGGATCGCCGCCCATTCCGCGGCCGAGGCGGTCGCCCCCTTCGCCGAGGATGCGGTCTTCGTCTTTGGCGGCGGCGGTTCGGCCGTGGGCCGCAAGGCGATGGCGGCGGCCTTCGCCAGCGATTTCGCCGATCCGGCCTTTGTGACCTATGTGCGCGCGCCGACCCGGATCCGAATCTCCGACACCGGCGCCCGGGCGGTCGAGCACGGGACCTGGACAGGGCTCTGGCGCCAGGCCGCCGGCGAGACCCGCTATAGGGGCGACTACACGGCCAACTGGGCGCATACGCCGAGCGGCTGGCGCGTTCGCGGCGAGCTTTACGTCACCCTTCAGTGCGAGGGTCCGCGTTGCAAGCCCTGACCGCTTAGGCCGCGCGGGGGTCGGGCTGGATCCTGCGTCCCGCGCGCCAGGCGCCCAGGGTGAAGACGCCCGCCCCGGCCCAGATGAACAGGAACGAGACCAGGCCGGTCAGGGACAGGCGCTCGCCCACGGCCAGGCCGACGAGAAACCCCATGCTGGGGCTGACGAACTGCAAAAAGCCCAGGACCGAAAAGGGCAGGCGCCGCGCCGTCCAGGCATAGATGGCCAGGGGCGCGGCCGTGGCCGGCCCGACCAGGGGAAGGACGAGGCTGAGGGCGAGGCTGTGGCCAAATCCCGCCTGGCCGCTCCAGACCAGCCACGCCTGAAGGCCCGCCGCCGGGACCGAGAGCAGGCAGGTCTCGACCAGGAGCCCGGCGACCGCGCTCACCGCCACCTGACGGCGCACCAGGCTGTAGGTCCAGAACGTGGCGGCCAGGAACAGGGCCAGAAACGGCGGGTGGCCAAGCGCCAGGGCCTGCACCCCGACCCCGATCACCGCCAGGACCACCGCCGCGGCGCCAAAGCCGTCGATCCTCTCGCGGAACAGGACCCAGCCGGCCGCCATGTTGAGCAGGGGCGAGATGAAATAGCCCAGGCTGGATTCGATGTTGCGGCCATTGTCCACGGCCCAGACATAGACCACCCAGCCCGAGCCGATGGCGAGCGCCGACAGGGCCAGCAGCGCCACGGTCCGAGGACTGCGCAGGATGCGCCGCACCTCGGCCGCCTGCCCGGCCAGGAGCACGAACAGGGCCGCGCAGGGCGCGGACCAGAGGGCGCGCTCGGCGGCGATCTCCCAGGGCGAGGCGCCCAGGTGGTGCACCAGAATGAAAAGGGCCGAGGTGGCGCCCCACACGGCGTTGCACAGAAAGCCGATGAGGACGGCGTTCCGTCCGGCGCTCTGGGCGGCGCCGGGAACGGAGCCCGGCGGCGCGCCCCCAGGCATGGTCAGGCCAGGACCTTGCGCCCGATCAGGCCGCGTTCGTCCAGGAGCTGGGCGATCTGAACGGCGTTGAGCGCCGCGCCCTTGCGCAGATTGTCCGCCACCACCCAGAGCGCCAGCCCGTTCGCCACCGTCGGATCGGTGCGGATGCGCGAGACATAGACCGGGAACTCGCCCTGCACCTCCTTTGGGGTGACATAGCCGTCCGGCGTGCGGCGATCGACCACCACCAGGCCGGGCGCCGCGGACAGGATTTCGCGGGCCTCGTCCTCGTCGAGGGGGCGCTCAAACTCCAGGTTCACCGCTTCGCTGTGGCCGACCATGACCGGCACGCGCACGCAGGTGACGGTGAGGGCGATGTCGGGATCGAGGATCTTGTGCGTCTCGTTCCACATCTTGGCCTCCTCATCGGTGAAGCCGTCCTCGCGGAACTCGCCGATGAAGGGGATGACGTTGAAGGCGATCTGCTTGGGGAAGACCTTGGGCTCATCCGGGCCCAGGACGAAGACGCCCTTGGTCTGGTTCCACAGCTCGTCCATGCCCTCGGCCCCGGCGCCCGAGACCGACTGATAGGTCGCCACCACGGCGCGGCGGATGCGCGCGGCGTCATGCAGGGGCTTGAGCGCCACCACCAGCTGGGCCGTGGAGCAGTTGGGGTTGGCGATGATGTTGCGCTTGTGCGCGAGGGCGACGTCGTCCGGGTTCACCTCCGGCACGATCAAGGGCACGTCCGGATCCATGCGGAAGGCCGAGGAATTGTCGATCACCATGCAGCCAGCGGCGCCGATCTTGGGCGCCCACTCGCGCGAAAAGGCCCCGCTCACCGAAACCAGGGCGACGTCCACCTGGCTGAAATCGAACTG
Organism: Caulobacteraceae bacterium; assembly: GCA_027452265.1. Lineage (GTDB taxonomy): Bacteria > Pseudomonadota > Alphaproteobacteria > Caulobacterales > Caulobacteraceae > Acaudatibacter. The sequence continues at coordinate 909 of DAIDGR010000020.1, read as the reverse complement.
CGCCACGTCCTCGCACTTGAGCACGCCGTCGCGCCATCCGACCTCGCGGCCGATGGAGTTGCGCGAGGCGATGGCGTGAATCTGATCCACCGGGAACTCCAGTTCCTCGAGGATGTTCAGCATCTCGCGCCCGACGGCGCCGGTGGCGCCGACAACGGCCACCCGGTATCCCATATCCGCTCTCCGGAGCTGGCGTGGTGAAGGGGAACGGTCCCTAACGCCGAACATGGCCAGGTGGCAAGGCGCACGCGGTCCGCGAGGGCGCGCCCCGGGGCTTCGACCTCAGGTGATCAGGGGGCCGGGGTCGGCCAGGCCGTGCAGCCAGACGAACAGGGCCGGCAGCAGGTAGCGCCGCACGCCCTCGACCAGGATCAGGAACACGAAGGGCGAAAAGTCGATGCCGCCCATGGCCGGCAGGACCCGCTGGATCGGCCGCAGAACCGGCCGGGTGACCTGATCGATGGCGCCCGCCAGGCGATAAACCGTGCGGTTGCGCAGATTGATCACGTCGAACGCGACCAGCCACGAGATGATCACATTGGCGATCACCAGCCAGACGGCGACCTCCAGAACCATCAGAAGGATGTACTCGACGAAGGAGAGAACGGCGTCCATGGACCCTCGCGCGGCTTCAAGGCCAGGACCATCGTTCCTATCGGCGCCCCCCCGATGTGGCAAGGACAGCGGGCGGCGAGAGGGCGGCGAGGGGGCGGCGAGGGGGCGCGGGCGCGCTCGGGCCGAGCATCGCCTTGACTTGGGATCAAAGCCTCCCTTATGTCCGCCGACCTTTCGGCCCCGGTCCCCCCGACCGGGCTCACGCCTGAAGGGGGCCGTAGCTCAGTTGGTAGAGCGCCTCGTTCGCAATGAGGAGGTCAGGGGTTCGATTCCCCTCGGCTCCACCAGGGGGAC
>DAIDGR010000019.1 GCA_027452265.1 Caulobacteraceae bacterium | reverse complement strand
GATGAAGTTCGGATCGCACGGGTCGCTCGCGAACGAATTCACGTTCGTCGTCGGCAGGAACAGCTCTTCGATGGACGGGGCGCGCACCGAATGGGTGAAGTTGCCGCGGAACTCAATATCGTCGATCGGCTTGAACTTGCCGCCCAACGTATAGACGTTCGCGCCGCCGGCATAGCTGTTGCTGATATAACGATAGGCGCCGTTGAACTCGAGGTCTTCCACGAACGGAATGTTGTTCTTTTGCGAAATAACGGGAACCGTCGTTTCCGCGTAGAACTCCTTGGTGTTGTACCCGCCGGCCACGTCGCTGACCGGCGCATTGCGGCCCAGGCCCGAGTGGGCGAAGGCGTCGACGTTGTAATCGCCGTTTTCTTGGCGGAACTCGAAGCCCGTCGCGAGCTCGACCTTGCCGGCCCAGTCGTCAAACGGCGAGCCGGTCAGGTTGACCTGCGCGTCGCGCTGGCGAAGGCCAGCGGCCGCAAGATCCTGAGCCACCACGAAGTTGCGCGCTGCGGCGCTCGGCGCGCCCTGACCGAACAGGTCCAGAGGCTGGCATCCGGTCACCGAGGTCGGCGCGGTCGTCCCCGGGGTGACCGGCGGCGGATTGGCCGTCACGGCGCACTCGATCGCCCCCGTCGTGGGGTTCTTCACCACGTTGATGGCGTTGAGGAAATTGGCCTCGTTGATCTGGTAGTAGCGCTGCGTCTCGTAGGTGGCGCCGTAGTTGAAGCTGGTGTCCCACTTCCAGTCGCGACCGAAGATGGTGAAGTCGCCCTTCGCCCCGGCCACCACGCGATAGACGTTGGTGACATCCGAAACGCTCTGCGGCGCCAGGTCGAGGTTAGCGCGGGACAGATAGAAGTAACCGTTCTGGGCGACCGTCGGGTTGGCCTCAAGCGTGGCCAGGGCCTGGGGCGTCAGGAACGGGTTGGTGAGCGAGAACTTCAACGGGCCAGAGCCGTTCTGGCTGGCGAAGAAGGCCGACTGATAGGCCGGCTGGGCGGCGATCTGCGTGCCCTCGTTGTGGCTGAACTCCGCCTCCATGTACCCTTCGATGTGGTCCGTGAAGTCGTAGTGCATGGTCGTCGCGGTGCTGTAGCGCTTGTAGGGCGCGACGAAGGAGTTCTGATAGGCGAGGTTGTCCCCGTCCCCGCCCTGGGCGAAGACCAGACCGCCGTTCTGAATGCCCAGATTGACCGGCACCAGATTGCCGTTCGGCCCGAAGGCGACGACGTTGCCCGCGGCATCGTGGATCGCCGTGGGGTAGGTGGGCGAACCGCTGTTGGCGAGGCCCGGCCCCGTATCCGGGATGCCGCCCGGGAAGATGCTGGCCACCGTCGCGTGGCTGACCAGGCACTCATGATAGCCGCAACCGGGCGATCCGGGCGCTGGGGCCTGCTGCGTCTCGTAAGGCAGGGTATCGGGGCGGTTGGCCAAGGTCAGACCATCCTGCTGGGTGTATTCCGCCGCGATGGTGATGTTGCCCTTGCCGTCGGCGAAGTTGGTGCCCGCCAGGAAGCGCCCGACATAGGTCTTGCCGTCGTTGTAACGGGTCTGACCGTACTGGCTCTCCAGATCGATGCCCTGAAAATTCTTCTTCAGGATGATGTTGACGGTGCCGGCGATGGCGTCAGCGCCGTAGATCGGCGCCCCGCCCACCGAGACCACTTCGACGTGGTCGATCAGGGCGACGGGGATGTCATTCAGGTCGACTTCCTGGCCGGGAGGGGCGCCGCCGAAGGTGCCCACCGGAACCGGAGCGTTGCCCGAGACGAAGCGGCGGCCGTCCACCAGGACGAGGGTGCGCTGCGATCCCAGATTGTAGAGGTTGACGAATTGTTCCCCGACCTGGGCGCCCGACTGCTGGCCCTGGTCGTTATTTCCGGCCACGCCGAAGCCCGGCAGTGTGTCCAGGGCCTGGGCGACGTTGGTGTAGCCCTGGTTGACGATGGTCGCCGCGCTCACGGACTGGGCCGGCTGCAGGGTGTCGAAGCCGACCACCGGGATGCGGGAGCCGGTCACCACGACCTCCTGCACCTGCGACGGCTGGGCCGCGCTCACGCCAGACGACGGCGCGCTTTGAGCGGCGGCGGCCCCGGCGAAAGCGGCGGCGCTGAGGCCGAGCGCGGTCAAGGCGGTGGTGCGCAACCAGATGGAACGGCCGGCCAGATGGGTCATTGCGGTCTTCCCCCAAGGATGAGGCGGCTCTCGGCCGCCCAGCGATTCACGACATGCACGCAGCGGGCGATGCCTCCACTAAGGTCACGCCAACACCACGAGCCGCCCGCCCACCTTTTGAGTCGGATGAAACGGCTTGGTTACACTGAGGCCACGATGCGCCTTGGAATCGCCATCCCCCTGATCGGGGGGGAGGCCGTCCACGGCATAGTCCAGGGCCGGTGCGCGCGACGTCTTTCTATTGGTAAATCATGGGCTTGGAGCTTGAGCCGCGGACGGTCTCGGACCGTGAAAACGCGCGCCGCAATCAGCCGAGATAGGCTAAAACATGGCCGCGCGAGACGGCCTGGGCCCGGTCGGACACCTTCAGCTTGCGGTAGAGGCTCTGCACATAGTCCTTCACGGTCTCAGCGGAGATTCCCAGCATTTCGGCGATCTCACGGTTGCTTTTGCCAAGCGCGATCAGCCTCAGGCACTCGGTCTCGCGCGCCGACAGAAGTCCGCCTGTGGAGGTGTCGAGCCGCGGCTCAAGCATGGCGTGGACCTGATGTCCGATCAGGAAAAGGCCGCGCATGGCGTAATCGAGGTCAGACTGCGCGAACCGTCGCTCGCTGAAGAAGTTCAGCGACGCATGCCGCCCCCGCCCCACCCGGATGCGGAAGATGACGCCGGTGCGATGGCCCAGAGACAGGAGCCAACGCAAGGTCTGGGCATCGCCGGCGGACATCCGCCGTTCGCGGGCGATCGACAGGCTGGAGCCGTCATTTTCGACGCTGAACGGCAGGTTGCCCACGGGGATCTCGCCGCGCGCGGCCATGCGCCGGAGCGGGTCCTGGCGGATCCCGGCGAGGTAGGTCTGCCAGAAGGCGCTGGAGACGCCCCAGGAAGCGGCCTCCACCGGGGGGTCAATATCTCCGTCGAGATCGTCGAGAGAATAGACGAGCTTGTCGAAACCCAGATCCTGGGCTTCGGCCAGCAGAGGCCTCGTCTCCTCGGGCAGGGCGAAGATCCGTGTCATGGCTCTCCTATCGCGTCGGGCATTCTTGACGCGAAGCTGTCATAACCACGCTCATTTTTTCCAATGTGCAAGGCGCTGGCCATGGCGCCGGCGCCACAGGTCACAAAATTGTCGCGTTGCAGCCGGCTTGAAGGGCGCGGCGCCGGGAAATCAGGCGATGACGGAGCCCATGAGCGGCGAGCCGAACCTCAGCGAACCCGGTCCCATCGCGGTCCTGATCGTCGCCGGCCCGACGGCCTCGGGAAAATCAGCCCTCGCCCTGCGCCTGGCGCGCGACTGGGGCGGCGAAATCGTCAACGCCGACGCCCTGCAGGTCTATGCCGATCTGGCCATCCTGACCGCGCGGCCGGGGCCGCAGGCGCTCAAGGACGTTCCGCACCATCTCTACGGTGTCGTCGACGGGGCGGAAGCCTGGTCGACGGGGCGCTGGCTGCGGGCGGCGCGGGCGGTCCTCGCAGACATCCATCGGCGGGGTCGCCTCGCCATCGTCACCGGCGGCACGGGCCTTTATCTGCGCGCCCTGACCGAGGGCCTGGCCGATATTCCGCCGATCCCTGAGGCGATCCGCGCCGCCGCACGCGGCGAGCTCGACGCAGATGGAGAGGTCCGCGTCCGGGCGCGCCTCGCTCAGTTCGATCCGGCCGCCGCGCAACGCATCGCGGCGGGAGACCGGCAGAGATTGACCCGGGCCCTGGAGGTGTGGCGGGCCACAGGCCGGGCCTGGAGCGACTGGCTGGCCGACGGCGCGGCGGGGCTTCCGGCCGGATCCTGGAGCGCGGTGGCGATCGAGCCGCCAAGGGCCGAGCTCTACGCGGCCTGCGACGCCCGGGCGGCCCGAATGCTCGACCAGGGGGCGGCCGCGGAAGTCTCAAGGCTCCTCGCGCGCGACCTCCCTCCCCAGTCGCCCATCCTTAAGGCGGTCGGCGTCCGGGCCATCTCCGCACACCTCGCCGGCGCCCTCAGCCTGGACGAGGCGCTGGACGCGATGCGCCGGGACACCCGCCACTACGCCAAGCGCCAGCTGACCTGGCTCCGGGGACAGTGCCCGGACTGGCCGCGCGTCTCCTCGCCTGAAGCTTTTACCGGCGCATCGCCGCTCCGCCGGGCCCCCTAGCCTCCCGCGCTTGACCCGGCGTCCGTAAACGCGTTTAGTCTCAATACGATATTTGAAGAGGCTCCTGCCCGATGGCGGCGATTGTACTTAGATGGCGACCGGACGCGGCGGGGGTGCAGGCAGCATCCTGAGAACGCCGACGATCGGTCGCATCTCTCCAGGCCCCCACCGGGGCCTTTTTCGTACCCGCGTCCCGCCCCAGTCTTCGCACCCCGGACCTTTCAATGAACGCCCCCTCCCCCACCCTAACCGCCCCCCACCAGGCCGCCGTCTCCAGCGGCAAGGAACAGCTCAGCGGCGCCCAGATCGTCGTGCGCGCCTTGGTCGATCAGGGCGTCACCCACCTCTTTGGCTATCCGGGCGGCGCGGTCCTGCCGATCTATGACGCCCTGTTTCACGAACCCCGCCTGCAACATATTCTGGTGCGGCACGAACAGGGCGCAGCCCACGCCGCGGAGGGCTATGCCCGATCCACCGGGCGTCCGGGCGTGGTGCTGGTGACCTCGGGGCCCGGCGCCACAAACACCGTGACCGGCATTGTCGATGCTCTGATGGACTCGATCCCGATGGTGGTGATCACCGGGCAGGTGCCGACCCACCTGATCGGCTCCGACGCCTTCCAGGAATGCGACACGGTGGGCATCACCCGCTCGTGCACCAAGCACAATGTCCTGGTGAAGTCGGTGGACGATCTCGCCGCCGCCCTGCACGAGGCGTTCCGCATCGCCGTCGAAGGTCGACCCGGCCCCGTGGTGGTGGACATTCCCAAGGACGTGCAGTTCGCCCTCGGTCCCTACACGCCGCCGGGGGAGACCCGGCCGATCCACGCCTATGCGCCGCAACGAATTCCAGACCGCGCCGCCGTCATCGAGGCCGCCCAGCTCATCGCCGGCGCCCGTCGTCCGCTGTTGTACACCGGCGGCGGGGTGATCAATTCCGGGCCCGCGGCCAGCCTCGCCCTGCGCGCCCTGGCCCGCCAGATCGGCGCGCCGGTGACCTCGACCCTGATGGGCCTTGGAGCCTTCCCCGCCGACGACCCGGCGTGGCTGGGCATGGTCGGCATGCATGGCGCCTACGAGGCCAACCACGCCATGCACGACTGCGACGTGATGATCGCGGTGGGCGCGCGGTTCGACGACCGGGTGACCGGACGGCTGGACGGCTTCTCGCCCGGTTCGAAGAAGATTCACATCGACATCGATCCCTCCTCGATCGGCAAGCTGGTCAAGGCGGACGTGGCGATGGTCGGCGACGCGCGCGCGTGCCTCGAGGCGCTGAGCGCCGAGATCGCCCGCCTGCCCAAAACCGCGCGCCCCGACCCCGCCGCGCGTCTGGCCCCATGGTGGGACGATATCGCCCGCTGGCGGGAGCGACGCGGCTTCGCCTATCGGCCTTCGACGAGCCTGATCAAGCCGCAATGGGCGATCGAGCGCCTCTACGCCCTGACGCGCGACCGGGATGTGTTCATCACCACCGAGGTGGGCCAGCATCAGATGTGGGCGGCGCAGTTCTACCGCTTCCAGGAGCCCAATCGCTGGATGACGTCAGGCGGGCTCGGCACGATGGGCTATGGCCTCCCGGCGGCGATCGGCGTGCAGGCGGCTCACCCAAACGCCCTGGTGATCGACATCGCCGGCGACGCCAGCGTGCTGATGACCATGCAGGAAATGTCCACGGCCCTGCAGCACGACCTGCCGATCAAGGTCTTCATCCTCAACAACGAGTGGATGGGCATGGTGCGCCAGTGGCAGCAGTTGCTGCACGGCGAGCGGTATAGTCACTCCTACTCGGCCAGCCTGCCCGATTTTGTGAAGCTGGCGGAGGCCTATGGGGCCCTGGGACTCCGGGCCGAGCGGCCCGACGAACTCGACGCGGCCATCCAGTCCATGATCGACGCGCCGGGCCCCGCGATCCTCGACTGCCGCGTCGAGGCGACGGAGAACTGTCTTCCCATGATCCCCTCGGGAAAGGCGCACAACGAGATGATCCTGGCCGATGATGTCGAACCGTTGAGCCAGGCGATCGACGAAGCTGGCCGGAGCCTTGTCTGATGTCCGACCCCCACGCTCCGAGCCCTGCGCCCGCCCCCTCCGCTCCGGCCTCCGCCTATGACATGGGCGGCCGATCGGAGGCCGAGGGCGCGGCCACCTTCGCCGTCCTCGTGGACAATGAGCCGGGCGTGCTGCACCGGGTGGTCGGCCTGTTCGCGGCGCGCGGCTACAACATCGAAAGCCTGACCGTCGCCGAGACCGACCGGACCCGGCACACCAGCCGCATCACCATCGTCACGCGCGGCACACCTCATGTGCTGGGTCAGATCGAGGCGCAGCTCAAGAAGCTGGTCTCGACCCGTCAGGTGCAGAACGTCACCACCGACCCCAACGGCGTGGAGCGCGAACTGGCTCTGGTGAAGGTGCGCAATGGCGGCCCCGATCGCCTGGAGGCCAAGCTCCTGGCGGACATCTTCCGGGCGAAGGTGGTCGACACCACCACCACGGGCTTCATCTTCGAGATCACCGGCGCGCCGGCCAAGATCGACAAGTTCATCGGTCTGATGGCGCCTCTGGGCCTCATCGAGGTGTCCCGCACCGGCGTTCTGTCGATCGAGCGCGCGGCTGAGGGTTAACCGGCGCCCCTCTTCAGAAATTGTAGGAGGCCTGAAGGGTGAGAAGCTCCGGCGCCACCAGCTGACCGGCCGTTCCTTCGACGCTCGGTGAGGCGGCGGCGTTGGTGTGCTGATAAACGGGAATGGAGACATTGCCGGTGAAGGTCACCCGCCGCAGAGTCAGGGAAATCCCGGGTCCCACCAGCACCCGCTCGTAACCGCTGTTCAAGGGGTCTGCATTCGCCCCCGTATCGTGCAGGCGCCAGCTATCGAGCATCTGGGCGAACACCGAGACATCGGCGAAGGGGCCCGTCTGTCCAAGGTCGTAACTGACCCCCGCGGCGGCGTCGAGCTCATTGCCCGGCCGATAGGCGTCGCGCGTGGCGAAGGCGATATCGTAGCGGGCCTGAACGAACCAGCTGAAGCGATGCGCGACGTCGAAATAGCCGAGGTGATAACCGCCAAGCAGCAGGTCCGTGCTGCCTGTGCCCGGCAGAGTGTCCCGGTCGAATTCGGGGCCGCCCAGGGGACCGACGGGGCTCGAATAAAGGCCGGTGGGCAGTTTCAGGCCAAAGCTCAGCCCGGAAGTCTGATCCTTCACAAAGCCGCTATAGGTCGCCATGACCTGTAAATCGCCCATAGCGAAGAGGTGAGCGCTGTAGAGTCCCCCCGCCGGCCCGGCGACGGTCCCGTCATCGGTCGAGGTGAAGAAGCGGTCATATAGCGGCAGGTTAACTGCGAGGGTCCAGTCGGGGTTGAACGTGTATTCGCCGCCCAAGGTGATGAATTCGGTGCGGATCCTTTTGTCGGTGTTGTCGGCCGCCGGACCGGCCCGCGCGCCCTCCCAGTTCTGGTTCTGATTCATGAAATTATAGGTCAGCCAGCCGGTGAAGCCGGAGGACGCCGTGCTGGGCATGAAGGTCCCAGACCCGACATCGAACACGCCGCAGCCGCAGGCGCAGGCGAGCGCCGCTCCGGGCGCGGAGAACAGGGCGGCGGCCAGAGCGGCGACGCCGATCGTAGAACGTGACATGTGATGGGGCTCCCGCCGCGCGGGCGGGAGATCTTCCCGGCCCGGCGGCCTGATCGTGAGGATGGAGTCCTCCGCCTCGCTCAAGGAGAGCGGCGGAAGGACGGCGTCTTCAGGTCAGGAGGGAGGGCGGGCCGGTGGCCGGCGGCGGTGGGGCGGCGAGGCCGCGACCTGGCGCCAGGCAATGGCCGTCCGGCGTCAGAGGCGCAAAACGGGCGAAGGTGATCGGCTGCGGGGCCGGCAGGTCCGGGACGAGTGAGGCGCCCGCATGGCCTGCGAAGGGGCAGGTCTGGGACGGACTCGGACGGGGCGTCTTGCGGTGCGGGTTCGGCGCGTCCGGCGCGTAGCTCAGCGGACCGTGGCCGGTACAGATGACGATCGACGGGGCGCCTGTGGGCGTGGCGCCCCCCGAGGCCAGCATGAAGCCCGGCGGAATGGCCGCCTGAAGGAGCAGCAGGAGTCCGGCGACCAAGGCCGCCGCCCCTCTCTCCAGCCCCGTCAGACCCAGCCGCGTCATGGCCTCGCCTCTAGCCCTCGCCCCGCTCCGTGACCAGGGCGAGATCGCCCCGCGCCGCCTTCGTTCTTGCCCCTTCGGGCGAGACAACGCCCCCCGGACGCCGTGGCGACCGGGAGGGCAAGGCCAGGGTCGATGGCGCCTTGGACTCCGGGGCCTCAGGCCTCGATCTGGATCGGCGGGCCCATGTGCATGAGATAGTCCGCCTTGCCCACGCCGACGCCCTGATGGCGCAGGATCGCGTAGGCGGTCGCGGTGTGGAACAGGAAGTTGGGCAGGGCGAATCCCGTAAGAAACGCCGCGCCGCTCAGGCGGTAGCCGACGCCGCCGCGGAACGTCAGGGTGATCTCTCGCGACTCGGCGCCGCTGAACGCCTGCGCCGGGACGGATCGGATGAAGGCGATCGTCGCCTCGCAGCGCGCCTTGAGCGCATCGAAACTGGCCTCGGTATCGGGCATGGACGGCGCTTCGATCCCAGCCAGCCGGGCCACGGCGCCCTTGGCCGCGTCCGAGGCGATCTGGAACTGCGCCGTCAGGGGAAGCATGTCGGGGGCGAGACGCGCGGCCATCAGCTCGCTCTCAGACTTGCCCTCCGCCAAGGCCTTGTCCAGCCAGGCCGGCATGTCGCTGAGGCCATTGAGAAAAATGGGGACGGCGGCGTCGTAGATGCCAAAGCTCATGGGGAAAGCGCCTTTGAAGCAGGGTGACTATCGTCGTCGATCTGGTCCCGCCCGGCGATGAAGTCCAGCCCCGCCGGCGGCGTCCCGCCTCAGCCGAGGCGGCGCGGCGCCTGGGGCACGCCCGCCCAGAAGTCCGGGTCGTGGCCATACATCAGAGTGGCGCCCAGCGCCTGCATCCGGCGCAGACGGTGGAACACCTCGATCATCGCCTCGCGGTCATGGGCCACGCTGGGTGTGGTCAGGGTCTCCAGGGACTCTTTGAGGTAGCAGGCGTCGCCACACAGAACGATCTCGCCGCCCAACTCGGTCTTGAGGCGCACCGACTGGTGACCGGGGGTATGGCCATAGGTGGGGATACAGACCACGCTTCCATCCCCGAACAGATCATGCTCGCCCTGCAGCTGACGCAGACGCTGGCCGGTGTCGAAGTCCCGCGCCAGATAGCCCAGGTTCTGGTCGGCCACAGCCTTGGCGTGCGCCCACTCCCGCGCCTGGACCACGATATCGGCGTTGGGGATCAGGGCGTTGCCGCCGGAATGGTCGTAATGCAGGTGCGAATTGATCACGAAATCCACCTGATCGGCGGCGAAGCCGCTGGCCGCCAGCCGTGCGGATACCTCTTCCCCGGGCAGGAAATGGAACTGGATGACCTTGGACGCGGCCTCACCAATATAGCCGACCGGGTCCTCACGGCAGTCGACATTGAGTCCGGAGTCGAACAGGGCCCGACCCCGGGGATGGACGATCAGATAGGCGGGGACCGGAACGGTGGCGACGCCAGGGGCGCCGTCCAGCAGGATGCTCCGCGGCAGGGTGAGAAACCCGCAGGTGTAGGCGTAGAGCGCGACGGTCACGGCAACCTCCTCATCCGGCCAGTCAGACGCCTGTGCGCCGGCTCAGTCGGCGACGCGGATCAGCATCTTGCCGGAGTTGCGGCCCTCGAAGAGCCCGATCAGACCCTCGGGCGCGCGCTCGAAGCCCTCAAGCACGGTCTCCTGGTACTTGATCTTGCCGGCCTTCAGCCACGAGGTCATGTCGGAGAGGAACTGGGCGTTGAGATGGGGAAAATCACTGGCGACGAAGCCCTGCAGCGTCACCCGCCGATAGATGATGTTCGAGAGTCCCCGCACCGGATCGCCGCCGCCGTTATAGGTCGAGATCATGCCGCAGACGGGGATGCGCCCTCCGACCTTCATCAGCGTCAGGGCGGCGTCGAGATGGGCCCCACCGACATTTTCGAAATAGACGTCGATACCTGAGGGCATGGCTTCGGCCAGGGCGGCGCGCAGGGGCTGTGTCTTGTAATTGATCGCCGCATCGAGCCCGGCTTCCTCCAGAAGCCAGCGCACCTTGTCGTCCGATCCGGTCGAGCCGACCACGCGGCAGCCCTTGATCTTGGCGATCTGCGCCACGACCGAGCCGACCGCGCCGGCGGCGGTGGAGACGAACACCTGCTCGCCTTCCTTCAGCCGGCCGATTTCCAGCAGGCCGCCATAGGCCGTGATCCCCGTGCCGCCGAGCGCGTGCAGATAGACCGTCAGCGGAAGACCCGGATCGGGGTTGAGCAGGCTGACGCCTCGCCCATCGGTGACGAAGCGCTCGCGCATGCCCGCGCCGTGGCGCACGATCGCGCCCACGGGAAACTCGGGGCGATTGGAGATGCTCACGCGTCCAAGGCCGCCGCCGATCAGCGCTTCGTTCAGGGCCTGATCGCCGCTGAAGCGCGGCCGCATATAGGGATCGACGCTCATCACGAGATTGTCGACCGTCATCTCGCCCTCGCCCGGCTCGCGCAGGGGCGCCTCGACGACGGCGAAATCGTCAGGCCGCGGCATCCCGTCGGGTCGACGGACAAGGTGAATCTCGCGTGTGGTGGTCATGCCCTTTTCCTCCCGGTTCCGCACCCTGGCGAGGAACCCTTTTGATATTGTATAGCCGCCCCGCGCATCCTTACGGGCTTCGCCCCAAAAATGGCGCCAGTTTGTGTCGGAAACCGCGCTCTTTGCGGGTCGGCCACGTTTGTAAGGCCTGTCCGGCACTTTCAACCCTATGGACGACCGGGACGCGCATGACCCTTCACCGAGCCTGCCCAGGGGCCTGGACGGCGATGGCCCTGGTTCTTGCGGCCATGGCCCCACAAGCGGCGCGCGCGGAGCCGGATGCGAGCCAGACCGCGACCGGCGTCCCCACATCGCCTTCCGCCGCGACGACGACGTCCGCGAAGGCTCCCGACGCCCCCCCTAGCACCACCGTCTCGGAGATCGTGGTCACGGCTGAGAGGCTGCGCGAGGCCCGGGCCAGCATTCAGCCCCAGATCGGCGCTTCGGTCTATTCGATTGGCGAGCAGGCGATCCAGGCCATGCCGGGCGGCGACAATGTGCAGCTCAACCAGGTGATCCTTCAGGCCCCGGGCGTCACCGAGGACTCCTATGGCCAGGTCCACGTGCGCGGCGAGCACAACGGTCTGCAATACCGCCTCGACGGCGTCATCCTGCCTGAGGGCCTCAGCGTTTTCAGCCAGGCGCTCGACCCGCACCTCATCAAGCGCGTGGACCTGATCACGGGCGCTCTTCCGGCGGAATATGGCCTCAACACGGCCGGGATCGTCGACATCACCACCAAGGAGGGCGGCTCCAACGGCGGCTCGGTCTCGCTCTATGGCGGCAGCCAGGACGAGATCAATCCCAGCGCCGAGATCCACGGCAGCGCTGGAAACTGGACCTACTTCCTGTCCGCCAACTACATGCGCAACAATCTCGGCATCGAGTCGCCCGATCCTTCGGCCAACCCGGTGCACGACAATACCCGCCAGCTGCACGTGTTCGGCTATGCCGAGGACATTCTCAGCGACCACAGCCGGCTGAGCTTGATCGCCGGCACCTCCGACGAGAGCTTCCAGATCCCGGATCTTTATGGCCAGCAGCCCTCGCTTGGCCTCTCGGTGGGCGATCCCACCGGCGCCCCAACCCCCTTTCCCAGCCAGAACCTCAATGAGTTCCAGCGGGAGAACAGCCAGTACGAGGCGATCAGCTACCTCTATACCGAGGGACGATTCACCGGGCAGGTGTCGCTTTATGGCCGCTATTCGACCCTGACCTTCCAGCCCGATCAGCTGGGCGATCTCCTGTACAACGGCATCTCGCAATATGCCCGCAAGAGCGACACGGCGGGTGGATTGCAGGCCGAGGGCTCATACAAGCTCAACGCCTCCCACACCCTGCGCGCGGGCCTCATCGTCGAGATCGACCGTGCGGTCAGCGATACCGTCTCCCAGGTCCTGCCCGTCAATGCGCTGGGTCAGCAGACCGGCGGCCCGCCCTATTCGCAGGAGACCATCGTCGATGACGGCGGCAAGACCGCTCAGACCTACAGCGTCTATCTGCAGGACGAGTGGAAAATCCTCTCGAACCTGACCTTGAACTACGGCGCGCGCTTCGACCAGTTCGACGGCTATCGCGACGAGAACCAGCTGAGCCCACGCGGCAACCTGGTCTGGAAACCGCTCAGCGGAACCACCGTCCATGCCGGCTATTCGCGTTACTTCTCCCCGCCGCCCTTCGAGCTGGTGGGCCAGGAGACGGTCGCCAAATTCGCAGGCACCACCGCAGCCTCCGCCGTGACGCAGGACACCACCCCCTATGCCGAGCGGGCCAACTATTACGATGTCGGCGTCTCTCAGGCCGTCGGCCGCCACCTGACGCTGGAGGTCGATTCCTATTACAAGCAGGACAAGAACCTGCTGGACGAGGGGCAGTTCGGCGCCCCGATCATCCTGACCCCGTTCAACTACGCCAGAGGATATCAGGAAGGGGTCGAGTTCGACGGGACCTACACCAACGGCGCCTTCTCGACCTACGCCAACTTCGCCGTCGAAAAGGTCGTGGGTACGGATATCATCTCCAGCCAGTTCAGCTTCGCCCCGCAGGACCTGGCCTACATCTCCAACCACGATATCTACCTCGACCACAGCGCCCTGTTCACCGCCTCCGCCGGCGCATCCTACATTTGGCGCGGAACGCGGCTCTCAGCCGACCTTCTCTACGGCAGCGGCCTGCGCGCCAACCTCATCCTGCCAGGCGGGGGGGACATTCCCAACGGGACGACCACGCCGGCCTATGTACAGGTCAATCTTGGGCTTTCGCACCGCTTCGAGAATGCGCCGGGCGGGCCGATCACCGTGCGCCTCGACGTGATCAATCTCGCCAACAGCGTCATCGAACTGCGCAGCGGACAGGGGGTCGGGGTGTTCGCCCCGCAATACGGCCCGCGCCGGCAGATCTTCGCCGGCGTCACCAAGGAATGGTGAGGGCCGCCCCCTCGCCTCGCCTTTCCCTCCGCCCGCCAAGGGCCTATATGACGAGGGTCCGGCTTGCCGGACTATGGGGATAAAGGCGCGTGCAATAAGCGGACTGGACCCGGGTGCGATTCCCGGCGGCTCCACCAATTCCTCCCGTGTTATCGACGGGATGTGCGGGGCCGATCAGCATCGACAGACGTCTAAAGACGTTAGCTTTCTCTCGGCGTGGCTCACCGTACCGGGCCATAAACTAACTGCGAACGATAACTTCGCTCAAGAGTACGCCATCGCCGCGTGATGCGGCGCTGACGCGCTCGACTCTTAAAGTCCTGACGTCTTAGCCGCGTCAGGCGGGGCCCGGGAGGCGCCTGGCAACAGAAGCCTCCCACCTTTCCATCCCGACCTCGAAGCCAGGCCTCGTCATTTCGCCCCCGTCCCGGCTTGCCTTGCGCGCGCGCGCCGTTAGGGTCGAAAGCGCATGAGCAAGGACGAGCGACATCGCGATTTGATGGGCTACGAGGCCCTCCAGGACGAGGCGCTGCGTGGCGTAGTGCGCGCCGCGCTGGAGCGGGTGGCCGGGCCCCAAGGCCTGCCCGGCGAACATCATTTCTACATTAGCTTCCGGACGTCGGCGCCGGGCGTCAGCATTCCGGATGATCTGGCCGAACGCTACCCGGACGAGATGACCATCGTCCTGCAACACCAGTTCTGGGACCTCACCCCGGACAAGGACGGGTTTTCCGTGACCCTGCAATTTGGCGGCCAGCCCAAGGCCCTGGTCGTTCCCTACCTGGCGGTGACGCGGTTCTACGATCCGCACGTTCAGTATCTCCTGCAGTTCAGCCCCCCGCTGGCCGCTGAACGGCCAAAGCCCAGGGCCAGGGCCGAGACGTCCGCGCCCGTCGCCGCCGCGCCCGCTGATGGCGAAGCCAAGATCGTCTCGCTCGACCAGTTCCGGAAGAAATAGGCATGACCGACGCCGCGCCCGCCGCCGACGCGAAGGCGCATGCCCAAAGCGATGCGCCGACCCAGAGCGACGCCGAGATTCTCGCCCGCTTCCTGCGCACCAAGAACCAGCCCACCGGTTCTCAGACCCTGGGTTTTCGCATGCTGAGCGTCAATCAGGCGACCCGGACGGTGGAGGTCGCCTTTGAGGCGCGCGCCGACCTGTTGGCCAATCCGATGAAGCAGATCCAGGGCGGCTATCTCTGCGCCATGCTCGATGAGTGCATGTCGGTGGCCTGCATGGTGGCTTCGGGCATGACCGCCGTCGCCCCCACCGCCGAGATGAAGACCAGCTTCTTCCGGCCGGCCATGCCAGGTCCGCTCAAGGGTATCGGGCGGGTGGTGCGCTGGGGCAAGACCCTCGCCTTTACCGAGGGCGAGCTCTACGACGCCGAGGGACGCCTCGTGGCCAAGGCCACCGGGACGGCCGTTCCCACCCCGTTTCGCAACTACAAATAGGGCCGGCCCCGGGGTCCGCTTGACCGTCGCGGGCGTGAGGCCTAGGCCCCGCCACGCCCCGTCCGCCGCATCTTTAGAGGCCGTTTCGCCATGACCGCCGCCACCCGCACCGAAACCGACACCTTTGGCCCCATCGCCGTCGCCGCCGACCGCTATTGGGGCGCCCAGGCCGAGCGCAGCCGGCACAATTTCGCCATCGGGTGGGAGACGCAGCCGCGCCCCGTGGTGCGGGCCCTGGGGATCATCAAGCGCGCGGCGGCCGAGACGAACATGGCGCTGGGCAAGCTCGACCCCACGCTCGGCGCGACCATCGTGGCGGCGGCTCAGGAGGTGATCGAAGGC